>NZ_AP024855.1:600000-900000 GCF_024529955.1 Photobacterium toruni | reverse complement strand
TGCTTGTAACCATGCCGTGTTATCTTCAATTAATGGCATCATCGCCAACCCTGGAGATACAACACTACCTGGACGAACACTGATTTTTCCTAACTCACCATCATATGGTGCGTAAATATTGGTATAAGATAAATTCAATGTTGCTTGGCTTAATGCCGCAGCGGCTTGTTTTACCTGTGGTGCTTCATTGCCTTTCGCACCTTGCTGATTAATTAATTGCGACATTTTTGCACGAGCAGCTTCAAGTGTTGTTTGTGCTCCTGCTAGCTTCGCTTTTACATCATCACCTTGTTGTGCTGGTAATAATTTACGATTCACTAAATCCATTACACGGTGATATGTTTTTTGCACATCAACCAAATTTGCATCAGCCGCACGTACATTTGCACTGGCCGCTAAAATTGCATCATCAGTGGCTTTGTTTTGTTGGGTTGCTACTTCATAAGCCGCTTTTGCTTGTTCTAACTGAATTTCATAAGGCGCAGGATCAATCTTAATTAATAAATCACCTTCAGTTACATGTTGATAATTTTTAACATTTACATTAAGTACCTTGCCACTAATTTGTGGTGCTACATAAAGGATGTTGGCATGAATATAAGCATCATCAGTACTTGGATATGCTTTTTGATGTTGAATATAAAAATATCCTGCAGTGCCTAAACCCGCAGCAACAACAATTAAAAGGAGTAAATTGCGAAATCTATTTGATTTTTTTATTGGCGTTGATTGTTCTATTTGAGCTGTATCTGTCGTTGTCATGAATTAATCCTATTTAGCTAATAGATAGCCAAATTTGAGTCTAGATGATAAATATTATTTTAGCTAAAAATGTTTAGTTTACTCACCACGAGTACAACGACACATTAATATTAATGCCAATATATTGTTATAAAAATAACTACACTAATGAGTATATTCAAATAATAAGCCTGCTAACCAAGGCTTTCAAGTGCACAAATCTGTGATGCAGCTCTAATAATCGATTGTTTTAACTATTAGTGAGATGAATTAGAGTAAAAGCATTAATTTAGCCATTAAAACCTTACTAAACGACCATTATCAAGTAATGTTTAAGTTTTTTATTGTTTAACTTTAAATATAAAATCTTAATATTCATTTTTATGTTTGATCGGATTTCAAGCATTCTTCTTATGATAAATGGCTATAAACAATATTTATTCTTAAACAAGATTGTTTGACTATATAAACAAAAAAACCTCAATTATTATTGAGGTTTTATAAAGATACAAAATATAACGTCACGAATAAAAATAAGTCTATTAATAATTAGTAACGATGACTCACTTTATCGACTAGATACAATATCGAACGATACTCAATCCCGCTATGTTCGGATAAACCTATCTCACAGGTTCGACTGTTTGAATATCCTTCACTACAACCCACTGGCACTTGTGCTTTTAATGGTGCCAACGCGCTCGCATTAAGTTCTGGTTTCGTAAAACCTTTATCACCTGCAAAACCGCAACAAGTAATATCGTCAGGAATAATGACCTGGGTCGCACATGCTCTTGTTACCTGTTCAATAATGGCCGCTAACCCTTGGCGACGAGATGTACAGGTAATATGCAACATTACCGGCGCTTGCTGCGGTGTAATCATCAACCTTGGCAATACAAAATCAGCCACAAATTTAAACGGTTCATAAATAGTAAGATCTTGGCGTAAATGCTGCTTACTGGTACTTGAACATGGGCTGGTATCCATCAATATTGGATAGTGTCCTTGGCAAGAAGATAGCCATAATTCTTGTTCTAATTGTTTTGCTTTTACTTGAGCTGTTTCCGGAAAGCCTTTACTCGTATAAGGCATACCGCAACATAAATTATTTAAACCCGCAGGTAATATCACTTCATATCCTGCTTTTTCTAATAAAGAAATTGTCACCTCAGCCAATGGACGTTTATCTTTTGCCTGTGCCTCAACCCCCATATTTCGAGCAGAGCAACTTGGGAAATACACCACCCGCTCTTTGGTTATTCCACTAATAACAGGTGTGATTATTTTAGCGGCAGGTAAAGGCATATGTGGTGTCCATTGCGGTACCTTATGTCCTGAAAGTTGGTAAGCTGTTTGAGTTAACTTACGCATTCGATTCGTGCCCAAAACTTGATGCATCTTACTTGCTACAGTTAACCCTGCTTTTGCAGAAGCTGTAACCGTTGCAAAATGTTCTCCTGTCCATGAAGCAATTTTCTTCGCTTTTTCAGTATGATTTTGACGTAACTTACGCACTAAATCACCCATATTAATTCCAACAGGACAACGTTCAGCGCATAGACCCGTTGCAGCACAAGTATCTAACCCATAATAACGATAGGTTTTTTCCATTGCCGCTAAGCCCGCAGGATCTTCATTACTACGGCGCAAGCGTGATATCTCACGAAACACCGTATTACGCTGACGTGGTGTTAACGATAAATTACGAGATGGACACACAGGCTCACAAAAACCACATTCAACACATTTATCAATAAGCTCATCGGCAACAGGCATTGCTTTTAAATTTTTAATATGAGCTTTTTCATCGGCATTAATAATAACGCCAGGATTTAATACCCCGCGAGTATCAAAAATGGCTTTAATTGCAAGCATTAGCTGATAACCGTCATGACCCCATTCAAGTTCAATAAACGGTGCCATATTACGACCAGTACCATGCTCTGCTTTTAATGATCCTTGGTAATCAACAGCTACAAGTTGAGCCACCGCATCCATAAATGCACTGTAACGCTCGATTTCAGGTTGAGTATCAAATGCTTGAGTAAAGACAAAATGTAAATTTCCCGCTAAGGCATGCCCAAAAATAATGGCTTCAGTATAATTAAATTGAGTAAATAGTGTTTGTAAATCTCGTACCGCAGGCGCTAATTGCTCTATAGGAAATGCAACATCTTCAATAATAACGGTAGTGCCACTTTCTCGTACTGCACCAACGGCTGGAAACAACTCTTTACGAATGCCCCATAACTGCTCACATACTTTCGCATCACGGCTAAAATCGACTTGCTCAATTGGTAAAAATGCATTGATTATCTGTTGCAATTCTTCCGCTTGATGCTGTAATTCTGGCTCATCTTCAGCATGAATTTCAATTAATAATGCTGCCGCTTCAGTGTTACCATCAAGGCCCAGTTGAGCGATAAAACTTGGCATTCCTGGCTTTTCAGCAACAGATGCTAATGAACGGCTATCCATTAACTCAACGGCTGCAACTCGTGTTTTACTTAATTGGCTAACAGCAAGGCACGTCTGTTCAATATCAGCAAAAACAAACAATCCAGAAGCTTTAAAAGCATGATTAATCACCGTGTTATAAGTGACATCTGCAATAAAGCCCAATGTTCCTTCAGAGCCAATGAATAAATGTTGTAATACATCAATTGGATCATCAAAATCCACCAGCGCATTTAAACTATAACCTGTGGTATTTTTTAACCGGTATTTATGACGGATCTTATCGGCTAATACATCATCAACCTGACACTTATTCACTAATAACATCAATTCTGAGAGCATCTCAGCATGGCTATTCTTAAACGTGGCAACACTATCTCTATCTAACGTATTAAGTAAAGTACCATCAGCTAATACCACGGTCATTCCCGCAATAGTACGGTAGCTATTTTGAGAAGTACCACAGCACATGCCTGACGCATTATTAGCAACAATACCCCCAATTTTACAGCTATTGATAGAGCCAGGATCGGGGCCAATTTTACGACCAAATGGTGCTAAAATACTATTCGCCTCAGCACCTATGATCCCTGGTTGTAACCAAATTTGAGCACCATCATTAAGTACTTTATAGTCGCGCCAACGTCGAGTTAACGTGATTAGAACGGAATCTGATTGTGCTTGACCAGAAAGGCTTGTACCTGCGGCACGAAAAGTCATCGGAATCTGACATGCATAACACGTTTTTATCGCAAAAATAACTTCATCAAGTGTGTCAAGTTGTAGAACTAATTGCGGTAACAAACGGTAAAAACTGGCATCAGTACCGTATGCCAACGTTAATGTTGGATCAGTAATAATTCTTTTTTCATCAATTTGTTGGCGTAATTGTTCTATTAAGTTCAAATAAGCAGGTTGCATCATTACTCCATGTAGTCATCATAAGTATAAAATGTATATTTATAATTTTAATAAGGGATGAATAATATTACTGCGATAGGTATAGTTAATATATATTGATTAATTCACATCTCTGTTGCAAAAACTATACTAATGCAAACCACTAAAAATTTATTATTGTTCTACCATCTCATTGAAACCGGTTCATTTTCTAAAGCTGCAGATCATGTAGGCTTAACTAAATCTGTTGTCAGTAAACGCATAACCGGATTAGAAACAGCATTAGGCGTACAACTTATATACCGTACCACGCGTAAATTGACTCTAACCGAAGCTGGTGAAGTCTTTTATTATCATGCAAAAGCTGTTTATAACGCTGTCCAAAGTGCAAATAATGCGATGAGTGGATTAGGTGAGAGTTTAACCGGCACGATTCGCCTAACCGTTCCCACTATTTCTGGTGAACTTATTTTGCCAGAGGCCATTGCCGCTTTTAGTGAGAAATATCCCGATATTCATATTGAAATGGATTTAGATAATCGTTTTATTGATTTGGTACAAGAAGGGTTTGATTTAGCAATTCGTACAGGAGCGATGCCTGATTCAAGCTTTATTGCTCGTCAATTGGTTAAAGCTCGCTGGGTTATATGTGGTTCACCAGCCTATCTTAATAAACAGGGAATACCGCTTGATACTGAACAATTAAGCGACCATAACTGCCTCTGTTATAGCTTTCAAGAAACAGGAGCAAATGCATGGTTAGTCAATGATAAATTAGGTATCCGTACAATTGACGTTCACGGTAATTTTACAACAAATAATGCAACGGCACTGCGCGGTGCAGCCTTACATGGTCAAGGCTTAATCTATGTACCAAAAGTATTAGTGGCTCAAGATCTCGCTCAAGGTACATTGGTTGAAGTTCTAACAATGTCCGTTGCTAAATCATTAGGAATTTATGCGGTATATCCTTATACCAAGCAACAACCGACTAAAGTAAAATTATTCATAGAGCATTTATATCATTATTATCAACACCATCGAGATCAGTTTCAATAAACTCAAATAGCATTATTCAATATTGATGACATCGAACCCAATGATATTACCGCCTATATGAACATTGACTTCCTCATCAATTTCACAGCCAAGTAATGCTTCACCAAATGGAGAGCTTGGCGTAACAGTGATCACCGCTTCACCGTCAATGATAAATTTTAACCCTCCAGCAGCAGGACCTAAAAAAACTGATTTAGGATCACCAAATTGATCTTCTAAAGAGATTAAATGCCCAACAACGACTGTTTTTTGTTGCGTCGGCATTTTTACCAATAAATGCTGATAAGCACTAATATCAGCCTTACATTCAGCAACTCGCTGTGCTTGACCATGGGCAAGATAAGATGCTTCTAATGCAAAGGTGTCATATTTATTTTCAGCAACATTTTCATCATCTGTTGCAGTATTATAGGCACGCATTGCCGCTTCCGTTGCTATTTGTAACGTTTGCTCTAACTGTTCTTGAATACGTTCAAGTAACACATCTTTATTCATCACCGATTAACCAACTTAGCCAAATGGGCGCTGATTATACATTGAATGAAGAGACAAACAAAAACAGTACTCACTCGTTTCATAAATACGCATCTAGGGCTCAAGAAATATCGATACTACCCGATACAAGTACTTATCATCATTAAAATAACTATATCTATCAATATGCGTATTTTTAAACAATGCTTATGCTTTATATTATTACTCGTTATAGCACAGCCAGTGTTAGCACTCACTCCAATCCATTTACTTAATTATCAAGATAGCTATGGTAATATTTCATTAAAATACAGCGGTAATATTCGTCTACCCGATCCCCTAATCGTTAACGGTCATCTTAATCTCGAAAATAGCCGTATTAGCATGTTACCTTTAAGTCTTACCGTGAAGGGGAATCTTAATTTAGCCTATAGCAATATTGAATACCTACCGCTAGCGTTAAAAGTCGACGGGTATATCAACCTTGCTTATTCTAAGATAAAAGAACTTAATTTCGGTCTACGGGTCCTCGGCGATCTTAGTGTTGCTCATACTCAACTTAAAAAACTACCTGATAATCTTTATGTAAAAGGCAATTTGTTACTCCAAAATAGTAACATCCTTACTTTACCGAATAAATTAGTCGTTGACGGTAATATTTATATTGGGAATATGCCACTAACAACAATTCCAGATGATATCACTCTCGGCGGTTTTTTATATCGATAGTAAAAATATAGCAATAAACTTAATAAGATACGATACAACACCAAAGCAAACGATTGCCTTTTATGTGTAGCGTTTAAATAATATTTTTAATAAGTTCGCGGAATAAAATAGTATAAGTTAGCCAGAAATTTTATAACGTAAATATATATTTCTGGCTACTTTGCGATTGATCTTTGTTATAAACAATCTTCAACAAACACTCAATTAGAGGATAATTAAGTGCATTCATTTCTTTATTTTTTACAAAGAAACGTTTATCTCCAACTTAAGCGTTTACGGCTTTAGTTGTTTGATTCTTATGGTAAAACCACTGTCTACGACTACGTGTTTTCATTATAAACCTCTCATTTTTTCCCAATGAGCAAGGTTGATATCACTGTATATTAATACCGTTCTTACTCGACTATTCGTGTTCTATCTAATCAATACTATATGACATTAAAATGACATGATAATTAAATTATTATAAACACTATCTTTTATGTGTATTTATCTATGACAACAACTCTTAATTATAAGTTCCATTATCAATAAATATTACTGTGATAAGACTTTATGGCAGGATAATTTAGGAAAGAAAATAATCTAAGACTTTCTGATTTTTAAAATAACTGTCACCCAACAATCTGTATCAACCTAGTAAATATAATTATTTTTTTCCTTTTTGACAACACCCATTATCTTTTTTTTGTGAGATCTATCGTTATTTCGTTAATTAAAAGACGAAAAAAAAGCTAACCTATTACTAAATAAGATAAAATATATTCCTAATATTTTAAATACCCCTACAACATATCATTGCCGACTAACAAACTACACAGTAATAGCCTTAAATTGCCAATTCAATACAGCTTAATATCTATCGTTGATAGGTTATTGATAAGGTTCACATAATAATAATTTCGTGTCACTCCACAAATTTTACTTTTTAGCCCAGTTACTTACTCAATAATTGATCATGGCACTATAAATTAATTATTATTTATTGATTAATAGTCATATCTAGCCATATTTATGAGTCTATATTATGAACAAAAATCAACCACTGTTAACAACTGAACGCTTAATTCTTCGGCCTTTAGAATTATCGGATGCAACAAAAATACAACGACTAGCTGGCAATGTTGATATTGCTAACGGTACTATCAGTGTTCCACATCCTTATTCTGATGGATTAGCCGGAAAATGGATAGGTAAACACTTAGCGGGTTGGCATAGCCATCAGTCTGCTATTTTTGCCATTACACTAAAAAGTAACCATCAACTTATAGGTTGTGCTGGCTTAGAAAATATTAATCAACACAGCGCACAACTCGGCTATTGGATTGGCGTTCCTTTCTGGGGGCAAGGTTATTGTACTGAAGCCGTTGAACGCATTAAAGAGTTTGGCTTTAATAAGCTTAATTTAGACCACCTATATGGTCGGCATCTAAAAGCAGTTTCAGGACCTGAAAATGTCATGCTAAAAATCGGTATGAAGAATGTATCAACATTAACAATTCCAAGTCATCACATTGCACAAGATAATATTGCGATTTATGAATTATTCAAACAAGTTGCCTGTTAAAGGCCCCTTAATGACCGTTTATAATATCTGGGAGAGTAGTATTTATACTTATTAATCGTTAGCATACAGGTAACTTGCACTACGTATTAATAGGTATTAACCGTGAAATCACCCTGTGTTGCTAAATGTAAAAATAATGCTGGCATTTGCAGTGGCTGCTTACGAACAATGACCGAAATCAGCCACTGGATAGCCTATCCAGAACAACAACAATTGGCAATAATGGCCGAGATTAAAGCAATTAAATCGACCCACCAATGTCCACAATGCTTACAACCTGCACAATGTGATATTCAAGCAGGAAAATCGACGTGCTGGTGTTTTGATATTGAGCCCCGCCAAACAGTAACAGATTCACTCAATAATTGCCTTTGTCGACAATGCTTATCATTAAGGCCCACCTTATAATTTTTCACAAATATCGCTGCACCATAAATCCATGGCCCGTTTTACTTCACGATTGCATACCAGCGTAAGTCACTTGACCACTGCAACGGCTACCACTTAACGATAAGAGCATCTAATGCTCATTCGCGATAAATACTCACTGGAATAAATATGGATATAAAAGTCAATAAGCGTCAAGCGCAACTCCTTAACAATACAATCACGCAGTGGCAGCAGCAACAATTAATAGCGCCCCAGCAAGCACAGCAACTGCGTCAAAGCTATCATGTCATTAATTTTGATTGGAAACTCCTTGCGGTTTATTCCTTTTGGGTTGCTATCGCCTGCTTTATTCTTTCTGTTATCTTATTAGTCGCAGATGACTATCTCATCGCATTAATTTCACGTCTCATCAACACACCAGCAAGCGTATTAACAGTGTTAAGTGCTGTCTTGGCTGGGCTTTTATTTTACTTTGGTGTCAAACGCCGTCAACGCTATCCAGAAAAGACAGTGAGTAATGAAGCGATGTTCTTTTTTGGAGTGCTCATAACAGCAGTAGCAAGTGGTTTTCTAAGTCATACAGCTTTAGCATCACATTGGCGTGATAGTATTTTTATTCTTATTCCAACGGTTGTTTATGTGATTATTGGGCTTCAACTGCGCTCTGTTTTAGTATGGCTATTTTCTTTATTAAGTATTGGTTTATGGGTTCTAACTGAAACCTCTTATCTCACACACAACCATTACCTTTTTTGGGGAATGAATATTCCATTACGATTTATTTTTGTAGGAATGATGATTATAGGATTAAGTGCTCTCTTTAAGCCTCACAATCGATTCTATTTTGCGAAAGAAGCTACCTTATTTATAGGACTAAGCTATTTCTTTACTGCATTATGGATGCTAACTATTTTTGGTAATTACGACAGTTTACGGGCTTGGTCAAACATACAACAGATTGACCTATGGGGCTGGAGTGTTGCGATGCTCTTGATCACACTAGGTGCGATTTTTTATGGTATTAAATATAATAATTCTTTAATTCGAGCTTTTGGCATTATTTTTTTATTGTTGTGCCTCTATAGTCGTTATTTTGAATATTTCTGGGACACCTTATATAAAGCCCTCTTTTTTGCAATTTTGGCGTTCAGTTTTTGGGGAATAGGCAGTCGTGCAGAAAAAATTTGGCAATTAGGGAATAAAAGTTAATAAAAAGCCGCTGTCAAAATATATTGATCAGCGGCATTATTTATAATTTACAGTGTTAACTATAAGAACATAAAGTAGAAACATAAATTATTTAACTGCATGCCTTTCTAAATTATATAAACGAATTTCATGCAGTACACGCTCAGTTAACATATCATTCATGGTGTTTCGCATTGATTCCTGCATATCAGAAATAACGGGAAATACATTCTGGTGCATTTCATCTAAACAATTTTTAGAAACTTTCATTTTCAAATCAAACTCAAATGAAGCTAATTCTAAAAATTTTTCCATTCGCTCAATAACAACATCTATCATGTAACTATCAGCGCCTAAATCCAACAATTCTTGTTCAACAATTAATTCTAACGGTGTACGATCTCGAGGCTGTTCTTTTACTGGAAAAGCAAGAATATTTGACATCATATCCTCCTCATAATCAGTAATAATCATCCGTTGATAATTATTATAATAACATTGCTGTTACATTCATCCTATGTGTTATTTTCATAATTGAAAAGCCTATTTTTAATAAAACTTATCATTCGTCTAAAAAATCAATGTTACACTTCAGCGAAAAAAATAAAATAACCATTATTTATCAAAAAGTTAAAAACAAAATATCGTTATGTTAAAATTTATCATATTTATTTTATTTACAATTAGCTTGTTGTATTTTATGAGGACACATTGCAATTTTGAAACTGTATAATGAAAATAATTTCAATTTCGAGTATAACTAACCACAATAATAACAAACTATAATTTAAAATTTTTAGTCACTTTATTCTTTAAGCAGGGGGAAGGATTATATGAAAAAGATATTAACGGTTGCAGGGGCGCTTGCTATTGCATTTACTCTAAATGGTTGTTCTGATAATGAAGTTGGTGATGTGTCTTTAGGTATGTTTACAACTAAAGATATTAAGCTCAATACATTAATTGATCCTATTGTACCTGGCGTTACTTGCCATATCGCGAGTATTGAAGCTGATTTAAGTTTAGCGGATCCTTCAGACTCATCAATTTCATGTCGTCAAACGGGTGAAATAACTCCAGAGATGATAGCTAAAATAGATAAATCAAAATCAGGTGAAGTTGTCTTTAAAAAATCTAAAAGTATTTTCTTTAAGACAATGAAAATACGCCGTATTTATGATCCCCAATCAGAAACATTGATGTATTTATCATACTCCACAAAAACGACCACTGGCAGTTATAAACATAGCTTATCAACCGTACCATTATGGGGCACAAAGGCTTATGTTTCACCAACAGAAAATGAAAATGTAGACAACAAATAAGAATTAATAATGTAGCCTCTGCCTATTAAATATAATAGAGAGGCTTTTAACGCTAACAAATAAAAGTATTTACGTTTTTTAATAAAAAATAACGGTTATCTATTCCGTTATTGTTCCTGTCATTATTAGTATTATGGTTAGCAATGTCGTTTCTATACTAACCATAATAAAATAGTCTAATTTAGTATAAAATGATAACTACAATATTCGAGGTGATTTTCGAGGATAACGCTTCAGTAATAATGAGCCAATAACAGCCATACATATTCCAGCGAGTAAAACAATAATATTTTTATCTTTATCAACAGCTAATATATTTTCTGCATATGTATTGTGATACAAATCAGAGCCAGCGAGATTAAGAAACGCGCCCATTTCAGTAAAGATATGCTCTTGACCTATCATGCCACTCAGTGACATAACACTCCATAGAAGAGAAATTACACCTAAAGAAACCGAAATAAAACCCCAACTTTGTTTAACGTCCATATTCAAACCTATGTATTACAATTTCATGCAGCTAATAATTAAATTTTCATGAGAATATTACAATTAATCCATAAAAACAATTCACAAACTAAATGTTATTAATATTACACTGGCTATTATTTACTCTTTTTGTGACCTCTATTCAATTTATCAACAATAAAAAAAGCGATACCGAAGTATCGCTAAGTAGTGTCATATATAAAAATATATTTATTTATTTTTAGGTCGGAAAGGTTTAATAACGGCTTCATTACATGTTAGAAATGGTCCATTCATTAAATCAATACAATATGGAATAGCAGGGAAAACAGCATCTAAACATTCACGAATAGATTTTGGTTTACCTGGTAAATTTACGATTAAACTATCACCACGCAAGCCTGCCGTTTGACGTGATAAAATGGCTGTTGGTACAAACTTTAATGATTCAGCGCGCATTAGCTCACCAAAACCAGGCATCATACGATCACAAACAGCTTCTGTTGCTTCTGGTGTTACATCACGCTTTGCTGGACCTGTTCCGCCCGTTGTAACAACGAGACTACATTGCTGTACGTCTGTCATCTCAATTAATGTTGCTTCAATCACATCCTGTTCATCAGGAATGACTTTATAAATAGGCTCCCACTCAGAGGTAAGATAATCATTTAATGTATCAATAATTGCTTGGCCTGAAATATCATCATAAATACCAGCACTTGCGCGATCACTAACGGTTACGATACCAATTTTTGCTTTACTCATGTGTTGCCTCATTCTCTTAAAATCAATCTTCCCCTGAATAGTAACATTTACATCACCATCAATAACGACTCAATATATGAAAATCGACAGGTCGATGAAAATCTAAGATAACTAGCGCTCAAAACCACCGTCTTACTTGGCGACAATATTGTACATAATCTTCACCAAACAACTGCAACAATACTTTTTCTTCTGGCTTTATTTGATAGTGATTAACCACTAACACAAAGATGATGAGCCCTAAAATTGTCGATAATTCACCATAGAGAAATATTGCAGCAATTAACACTAGCAGTAAACTGACATACATTGGATTACGGCTATATTGATATATACCACGAGTAACTAATCGTGCTGTTTGTTGCGGAACAAAAGGGCTAATCGTTGTATCGGCTTTCACTAAAGCTAATACAGCTAAAAAGCCAACCACTATCGCAATAGTAATAAATGGTATAGCGACAATCCATGATGGTTTAAATTGCCACAAAGGGATTAAGTAAGTACACACATACATGATAAATAATGCCAACAGCGTTAGCACTGGCGGTGGTATTTTTAAGCCCACAGTTATTATCCTTACTGATATAGTTAATTATTTACCCGATTCAACTCAACTTACCACTGATACTATAAAATAATAAGGTTATCTCAGCAGTATCTAAAACAACAAAATTAAAGCAAAACATCAAATTAGAATAGCGACCATAGTCAATTAACAACCGACCTATTAATAACATTATCCTGAAGGATAAATTTATCGTTTTTTAATTCTTTTATCGATAAACTTGTATCATCCAAAATGTAACGTAGTTTTTTGTATGACAACTTTAGTGTATTTATCTGGTTATTCGCCTCAACTACTTGAACAAGTGCAACAACTTATTGAAACTAAAAAATTAGGTGAGTATTTAACGAAAAAATACCCAGAAAAACATAACATTACAACAGAGAAAGCTCTTTATAATTATACTATTGATTTGCAAAGAAAAAACATAAAAAAATCACCAGCCATCAGTAAAGTTGGTTATGATAAAAATATTCATACCATCCACAATGCTTTGGGGTTACATACTTTTGTATCTCGTATACAAGGGAGTAAATTGAAAGCTAAGCATGAAATTAGAATAGCTCAAGTATTTAGAACTGCTCCGTTAGAATTTTTAAGAATGATTGTTATTCACGAGTTAGCTACTCTTACAGACTAGTGTCGAAAAAATACTCTTACACTATTGCAATTCTGGAAAAATAATACACAGTAATATAAACGGTGTTCATTTAGATAGGATGCAGAATGGCTAAATTGATAGTATCTCAAAATGTATTCACAGATAGCTCTCTAACGTTTGACTCATCATCTCATCCTTTTTTTACACAAAATGGAAAAAATTTAGGTTGTTTACCTACTCTTTATGGAAAAGATGGTCAATTCATAGATATCGTTAATAGCTGGTTCTTTGACCTAAAAGCAGTAAAACATTTAGTAGATCTCAGCTCCTATTCAAGAGCGTTACGTTTATACTGGTCTTTTCTAGAAGAGCAGAACCTCGAATGGAATAATTTTCCTCCTATAAAAAGACTGAAACCTACATATCAATTTAGACACCATCTAATCACGCTCATTGAAGATACCGCAATAGCCCATTCAACAGCAAACCATTACTTAAGCCATGTCGTTCAGTTTTATATCTGGGCAATTCATGGCAACTATCTCAAGATAGAAAATGAAAATGCAGCTCCATTTTGTCTTGAATTCATTGACATAAAAAGGAGCGATAAACTCGCTCATCTAAAAAAGAAATTTACTGTTCAAACTAGCGATTTAAGAATTCGTGTTCCCAAAGTAGCACAGACAAACAATGTAAACTCAATGAATGCATTAAGTCGAGAAGATCTAAAATTACTAGCGAATAAACTATTAAATGAATCTATAGAATTTCGATTACAATGTTTATTAGGGCTTCAATGTGGATTGCGAATAAATGAGATATCCACTTTAACAACTGATGCGATAAATCAAGCTATACCACTTACAGAAAATAAATCTCGTTATTCCATAACTATTGGTTTAAACAATGGTGTACAAACAAAATATAAAAAAACTCGAAAAATTGAAATTTCATATCAATTACTAATAGCACTAAAAAATTACTCTATAAGTGAGCGCTATTTAAAACGTTTAAAAAAACTCAAACATAAACAATTACCTGATTACCACCGAGACTCAGCCAGCGTTAATAATTTCTCTGGCATCGGTGGTGATTTTGCACCACATTTAATTAGCGTATTGAATATATCTTCAACTCGAAACCGATAATTAAATCGAAAACAGAATTCACCAAGATAACGAGGAATATGCTTTTCTCTAATTGCGTGATATGTCCCTTTTATCGAATTTTTAACGTTACCAATCATGGTATCGACCCAATAAAATGCAGCTTCATATTGGTGAAGTTCTTTACCATTTTTTGGTAATGAACCATGAATAATATCTGCTGCTAACAGACCATTAAAACAGGGTAAACCATCTGATATGACTAACGTTTTTTCTTGTAAATGCTTTTTAGCCCAATCTGTAATTTCTTGTTTTTTAAAACAAGAAACAACACTTAGCCGCATATAAATAGGATGACCTTCTTCATTCAAAGAGATCGCTGATACAAAAGGTGTTTTACCTTTGGCACCACGTCCTCGCTTTCCTTTTTGTTTACCTCCAATATATGCATCATCCAATTGCACGATATTGCCTAACTTTCGATTATCATCATGCTCTTTCATCACTTGCATGAGCTTATGTTTTATTCGCCATGCTGCGTTATAAGAAACCCCTAATTTACGCTTTAGCTCTAATGCTGAAATACTGTTTTTATCTTGTGTGATGAGATAAATAGCTAAAAACCAAGTAGTTAACGGTAATTTTGAATGGGAAAATAAAGTACCTGCCGTCAATGATGTCTGATGGTGACACTTATTACATTGATATAATGACCGCGATTTAAGTTCACAATAACTTTTAGAAGCACAGGTAGGGCAAACGTAACCATTTTTCCATCGAATATTAAATAAACGCTCTCTACATTGAATTTCTGTCCCATACATTTGCATAAATTCGGGTATAGAAAAGCCTTTCTGAAATTGGATTGAATTCTTAGGCATAACGTCACTCCTATACTTCAATATCTTAAAGTATAGGAGATAATTTAACAGTGGCTGTTAAATAGTGGTAATCAGGAACAATTAAATGTAATACAAAGCTTGCCAAATCATAAAGTGAAAGCTTTAGAACGAAGCATCATCTTTACTCCTCTGTTTATAAGTAATTATGGCAATCCTACTGAGAGTAAAGTAATTAGTGCTAGATGGGCTGATTTTAGAAAAAACGTTCGTATGATTGATTTAACATTCCATCATAAATTTCATGATTTACGCTGTACTTATGGGACATACAGACTTAATGATTTACTTCAATCTGGCATAGATACTAGTGAAGCACTCGATTGTATAATGTCATGGATGGGGCATAATCATGAACAAACGACTTGGAAATATTTACGTTACTTAAAAAGAAAGGAAATATTCTTAAACCAATTATCTTTATTAGATGAAATAATGCATGATGCTATAAATGGGGATATTATTAATGAATAATTCAATCTACCGATTTAAATGGGATCCAGAACTTTATATTACACTTGAAAAAGATGATTTTCACCGAAGATACATAGATTTCAATAGAGTTCGATATTTTAATCTTCCTCGTAAAAATGAAATAATTAAAGGGGAATGTACCTTTGCAAGTCGTGACGAATTAGTTAATAAATTTAAAAGTGAAATCAACTCAATAATTAACACCTATGCTGTTGAAAGTATTATTTCCATGGTAAGTAAAACCTTTTCTTATATTATATGGAGTGATAAAAAAAAGCTATGTTTATTTGCAGAACCATCAATAAAAAAATATAGTGAATACCTTTATCAACGAGTACAGAGAAAAGAAATAAAACGAAGTTCATATTGTCATATTATACACGACCTAAAATTAGTATTTTCTCTTTTAGGTTATAATGAAAACTATTTTGATAATATATTATTAGTATCTAGAAATGATCAAGAATCAAACCAATCTTATTCTCGTTCAGATCTAAAAAAAATTTTACCATTATTAAGAGCATTATTTAAACAAACTGCCACTCAATTTTTAGATAATCCTGAAAAGCATAAATCTAGTTATGTTTCATCATATACTATGACTTTTGAATGGAATGGAAAAAAAACAAGATTTGTAGTGGAATAAGCAAAATGATGGTAGCTGCTACTTATTTAATGGCTTATTATACTAGTACTAACACTACCCAATTATTTACCCTTAAACGCCCCCAAAAAGCAGGATTTAGCATTAAAGATGAATGGTATACAATGCCAGTATTTAAACGAAGATCATTTAAAATAATTCATGTTGAAATTGGACAACACAATCTCAATATACCTAAATACTGTATGAATTTTTTTGACACTCTTCTTAAAGTCTCTACTGCGATAGATAATTCGAAAGATGCATTATTATTTCAGTTATGTATAAGTAATGATGTAATACCTATATCATCATCAACCTTATCATCATTTAATAAAAGATTCATACGTAGATATCATCCAATGACGGATGATAGAGGAAATGAATTATTACCTAAAATATCAAGATTTAGACAGACGGGAAGTCAATTATCACAAATAAATCAAGGTGAATTAGCTTCTTCTATAATCTTAGGTAATACTCCAAATGTTATACAGAAACACTACACAACTGGTAATGATCATGATAACAATAAAATGTTACAAGAAACTATTTCAATCCGTTATGAACAAGCTCGAACCAAAGAACCAATAAATAAAATTAAAGAAACACTACATATTTCAACATTAACGTATGAAGAATACCTTAAAAAATTGTCTCCAAATTTAAAAGTCTCAGCAAATGGTACGTATTGCTCAGATCCTTTTGGAAAGAAATCAAAAATATTCAATAAACGTTCAAGTAAATACAAAGATAACCTAACACTAGCATGTGCTGATTTATTAGCATGCTTTGGATGTGAACATCAAGTAATCATACAATCACTTGATGACATATGGTGTTTATTATCCTTCAAAGAAAACTTAGAAGAATCATTATATCTTCATATAGATAGCAAGCATTATGAAGATAATTTCAAAAAAACAATAGACTTTATTGATAAGGAAATATTACCAAGACTTGATAAGAAATTAATTAAATCATCCAATTATAAACTTGTAAATGAAGGAAGGCATCCACTCTGGAAAGATATTGATTCTATGATATTATCATAAATAGGAACTTTAAAATGACTAATAAATTAAATATACCATCAGATTATCCCATTGAACATTTAGCTATTAATTATGATATTGTATCATTAGTGAAAAATAAAGAATGGGACAAATTGAATAATATTGCCATCTGTAAAGATAAAGAAAATAATATAATATCTAAATTTGGTGATACAAAATGGAGCTTAAAACCTTATTTTTCAGAAAATTATATACGGGAACATGAATTTAATTTTGAACAGTTCAAATCATCATTCACATTAACAATAGAATTAAAACTGATAATCTATGGATGGATATTTCATAAATCAGGCCGTCAGGTTACTCCTGCAAAACCAAGAACAATTATAAGTCGTTATTCAGATCTGAAATTAATCTATCAGTTTTTACTAACACATGAAAAGACATCACTTAAAGCACTTGGAGATCCTAAACTTTGGAATTACTTCGAAGAATATATTAAAGAAAAAAAGTTATCTCAACATACGATTGAACTTAAATTTGTAGCAATAAACAATATACTATTACTGCAAAAATGGATTGACATTGATTTTAATATATCAAAAATAAAATCAAAAGAATTAGCTGTGAAATTAAGTAACAAAACACAGCAGCAAACATTAACAATACCAGAAAGGATAGCTGATAACATATATTCAGCTGCTATTGAAAAAATTGAGATGGCTTTCCCATATAGATATTATTTACTAAATACTGAAATTGACATTCAGAATGACTATATTTTTCGAACAAAAGAATTAGACCGATTAATTGATAGTGGGAATCTAAATCATATTACGACTAAACGCCGATATTCGGCAAAAAAATCAGAAATAAAATCAATACCAATAACAGAAATTATAAATAGAAATTTAAGTAACACTCCATTATCTCATTATAACTTTGATGGTAGGAGTTGGATTTCATACTATAATGATTTAATTACAGCATGTTACATATGCTGTGGAGCATTCACTGGAATGAGAGATTCTGAATTAAAAGAATTAAGTATTGATAGTTATTTTGAAGAGAATATAGATGGAAAAACCTTCCATTTACTTCAGTCTAAAACATTTAAATTTGGTGAAAAAAAAGCCACTTGGGTTACTGCAGCCATCTGCAAAAAAGCTATTGAATTAATGTCCATTTTAACAAAAGAATGGAGATCAG
This sequence comes from Photobacterium toruni, assembly GCF_024529955.1. NCBI lineage: Bacteria > Pseudomonadati > Pseudomonadota > Gammaproteobacteria > Vibrionales > Vibrionaceae > Photobacterium > Photobacterium toruni. The sequence continues at coordinate 881,421 of NZ_AP024855.1, read as the reverse complement.
CATGTAATAAAAATTCACCAACTAAAATTAAAAATATATGGATAAATCAAGTAGTTCGTTCAAAATATCCATCTACAATTACTAATTGGCCTCATAGATTAAAAACATTCGTTATATTGAACAATATTATTGTTACAGAGGACGATTATGATGAGTGTATAAAATCTAATCCCAACAGTTTAGACTTAATAAAACAAAATATTTTCATAAATAAACCATGGCCTTTAAGTTCTCACCAATTCCGGCGTTCACTCGCTTTTTATACTATAAAGCATCGTCTTGGTAGTACAATATCCTTAAAACAACAGTTTAAGCATTTATACTTACAAATGACTGAGTGGTATTGCGAAGGAAGCATATCAAATAGATTAAAAGATCTTGAAATGGATAAAGACCTACAAATACTATTAGATGAAACAAAAATACAAGATACAACTCAAAAATTTTTTGATTGGGTACATAATGATAAACCATTATCAGGAGTTCATGGTAAAGCTATAGTTGCAATGAGAAATGATATCCCTCATATTTATAGCTCATGGGATATTATTTATGACATTGTAAAAAAAGGGCAGCTCACCTTACATGGAACAATGCATAGCTACTGCAAAAATGGATATAAGTGTGATATGGATGGCATTATAAATCCGACTTTTTGTATTGATTGTTCAAGCGGAAGTAGCATTATTGATGAAGATAATGCTCAATGGTGGCAAAAAAAGCATTTAGACTTAACTAAGTATCTAGCTTCAAATATATCTGTCTCACCTTCAATTTATTCTCATTGTATTACTCAAATCAGGGCTGCAGAAAGTGTCATGACTGATTTTGGAATAGATTTTAGTGTCTATACACATCCAGTGGAGTTTAAAGAATTATGAGCAAAAAAGAAGATACTCTATACGCTCTTGAAGCTGCTTTAGAACGTATCCTACAACAGCAAACTAAACGTATACCCTCTACGCGGAAGCTCAGTGTACGCGCCGTAGAAGAAGAAGCAAACCTTGGTAATGGTAGTGGATACTATTATCCTGAAATAATTGCTAAGATAAAAAAAGAAAAAATCAACTTACCTTCTCATAGTAAAAATCCTACCAAAGACGTATCACCAAAATTACGAGATAGAATAAAAAAAGAAACTAAAATCAAAGAGAAATATAAACAAGAGAAAAATGTGCTAAAAGCACTTGTTTCAAAAATGGCTACTGATCACCATCATTTCAACGATGCACTTAGAAAAGCTAATGCCAAAATAGATGAATTAGAAAAAATAAATACTGAGCTAAGAAACCAATTAGCCTATTTTAAAAGGAATAAAATAAAAAATATAAATTAAATATTTATATTAGTTTTAAAAAACAAACACTAAAATATATAAAATACTATACCATATACTTATTTGTTCCGTCAGAATTGATTATCAGCAATTTTATATCCAATTTTTTTAGTATATCATATTTTAAAAATTGTCCGATATCATCATGCCAGAGACAAGCAATTACTTTTTGTTTATTTGGATATCTTAAGCTGTAAGTTATTATTTGACCAATTGCCTGAAAAATATTAGCTCTAGTACCAAATTTTTTTACTTCAACTAATTCATGTGTACCAATAATGTCTACTTGTCCACCATAAATATACATATTAGTTTTATTTACATCAGAATTCGCCCCATCAAACATTCGTAAATTAATAAGATAATTTATAATATCTCTCTCTGCTAAATCATCAGCATAAGAATGTCTATCAATATGTTTTAAGTTAGATATCTTACCATGAGTGTTAGTGACGTTTTTAGAGTTAAGTAATGATCCTCGTCTTGACCTAGACCAACCTGAAGGCCTCTTTTTTTCATATCTATCCTCCCCTTCTTTATCTTTTTTTATTTTACGTATCATTTGTTCAGATAATCCATATTTTTCTGCTATTTCAGATATTTTTATCTCTCCTTTCAAATCACCGTATATTTTTCTATTTCTAATATACCTTTTATTATTATTAAAATCAACAACTTGATTCTGAGCCACATTATATGAACAATGAACAATATCTGCCACATTCTGAGTATTGATAGATATATATTCATCTGGAATTTTACTGCTATTTTTGTTTTTTCTATGTAAAAACTCACAGCAATTTGTACAAGCTTTTTTTAAATCATCAGCATTTCTTGGTAAAGCCGGAGCATGTTCTGCATTTGCAGATAATGATAATTCTATTGCTAATTCTTTATTGCCAACATTAATGATTTTAGCTTTTATTTCATCAATACCTGATAATATATGAGCTTCTAATCTATGGTAACCATCAACCAAATAATATTTTTCTTCCTCAGTATTCATATCATTACTTTCAATGATGGTTATTGGGGTTAAATTATCCCCCTCTGAAATACTTTCTATTAAATTAGCAATATGTGCTTGAGAATGATTAGCTCTATGTTGTGTTTCTGGAGCTATGATAATATCTTCAATCAATATCGTCTTAACTTTTACATCATAATTTTTATTAATCATTCTCATCCTCAACTTTGTAAAGAAAAATATAACATAATTATATAATTACAATATTAAGTGAAGCACCACTGAATATAATTATAATTTCCAATAAAACCTTGAAATTAATTATAGTTTAAAAATATAGTTTCATTTAAACAATATATCTCACTTTTACCTCAGAATTAAAATAATTATAAAGTAAAGAAGAGCTAGTAATTTACTGACTCTTCTTTAAAAATCCACATCATTTTTTAATAAATAGACTGCACAGTTTCATCACCAAACCAATATCGCAACAAAGCTAAAGAATTTTCAGACAATTGTTGTGTTATCAATACTGTCAAATTTATCTTCGGTCTAGAACACGCAACATAAAATAGATTACGTTCTAGTGCATCTTTTTTATTAGACGGATATCCTATGTTTAACAACGTGAAATTCCATCCCCTACCTAATACAATTAGCACGTTATCAAACTAGGCACCATTGTAGGGGCCAATTTCACTTACCCACGACAGCTAGACTAAACATGTCTTCAGCATCATTTATGTCAATGATTTATTTAATATTTGTATTCGCCTCACACATAGGGGCAAGTGACATCACAATGAGTCTTAGTGACCTCCACCACCAATAAACGGCCAAATAACTTCCGGCTTCATTGGTAGAAATGAGCCCATGTGCGATATTGTTTCTTAGGTTTGGACCATGCCAATGTACGAGGAGGGCTTTCATCTCAAACAATAAATCTTGGTCGAATATCTCTGCTGTTTCTTCTTTATCGAGAAGTTTAGAGAGACCAATCTCCGTCTCTTGGCTATCTTTAATCACGGTAGTTGCGACACTGCATTCGTTTAAGACGTTTCTGACGATATGCTCCCATTGAGGTACCAACATATGTATGGCAGTAGCAAAGTCATACTCGAAACCTAAATAGAGCCCACGGGCAAATAAGCGTGCTCTATCGGTGGGAACAAATGGGCTCAACTTGCACATTTCTAGTAATTGATGAAAGGATATTCGATGCTCTTCCAATAATTGGTTTAGACCATGAATAATTGAGGCCTGAGAGACAAATTCTGCATAGTGACAAGCTTTCTCAACAAGTACCGTAAATTTATCACTTTCCTCGACATCACTTTCGATTCCAAGGGGGTTTGAACGCCCAGCAGAGCGGCCATCACTTGTGAATCTTACTGTACTAAATAGCCTAGTGAAGAGTGTATTTTCAAGTTGGCTTTTCAATGAATCTTCAGCATAAATCAGAGTTACAGGTTTACAGATTAGTGCTAGAGATTGTATCGCAGTAGCTGTATCAACCAAACCTGACATATACTCTATTGAAGCTTTCACAGATTCAGATACATCTACTGAAGGCATTTTTATAACAGGCAATTCAGCAACGGCTTTCTGACCAACAACTCTCAGTGAATTTCTCAATTCGAGTATTTTGCTATCTATCTCGAATTTGTCCCTATATCTCGTTGGAATGGCTGTATATGAATGAAAAGCATTTTCATAGAAATGCTTTCTAACAAAAGAATGATCTATTGCTTCCGCCTCCAGCTCCCACGAATTAGCTGTAAGGTATTTGCAAAGCAGCCATTGCTCTTCATCGCCCTCAGCACCGAATCGGTCTGCAGCAAACAACAAATAACTGCGTGCTGCGTTGAAGTTCTTTTCCCTAATAAAGTACTGTCCTCTTTCTAAAAAACGTATCCCTAGCCAAGTCGACTTCCCTTTAGCTAAGGCATATTCGAATAGGAGGTTAGCCACTTGAAGATGAAAGTATGGGCTAGAATTAATGAAGTCGCCTTCTAAAGAGGATAACAGTTTTCTTTCCAAAGCTGTGACTTGCTTTTCTGCCCCTTTTCGTAGCTGCAAACCAAGACATAATGCACGCTCGTAAAAGTCTTTAGTGCCCTCGTTCCAAGTCACAGGTTCTACAGGGTATTCCGAATAATTCTCGATAGCAGCTATCGCATCTTTATAGTTTTTTGGCTTCACGAGAAGCCATCTAATGTCAGCAATTCGAGCTTTGATAGCAAGGCACTCACAATGCGATGCAAGCTTTTCCAATATATCTAAGTCATTATCAGTAAGATTCTCCGCAATTGAATCTAGCTCATGAGCTCGGTAAGGATCATTGACGCTACTTGGTGAAAACCTAAACAACATGATTTTTGCTAGCACATAGTAGAGTTTTGCTAGCTCATCGTTTTCTTTCTCTCTCTCAGTGTCCCCTTTCCGGCCAAGCTGTAAGCTAAACGTACCATTGGGGACGCTTAATCTAGGCAAATCAATTGTGTAATTACTGTATATCTTTTCCGAAATCAGAATATCATCTGAATAGTTAGCCATGAATTTAACCTAATGAAGAAAGTAGATTTTACTACGTCAATGAAAAACGAATTATCACACCCAATTTTCTACTTAACACTTAGAGTATGGATATAATAATACTCATTTTTTTCAATTAATTACAATGCAATCAAACCTAGAAAGACCAGTTAATTTAGCATGCTATTTCTTAGGCTTAACCGCGCTCTGCTTACAACAAGTAACACGTTATCACTGTATATATTTTCCGGTAAAAATACACCACAAAGCGCATATGTGAAAGCGCAACTTTGCTCTCACATAAAATGAATCAGTCTTGCTCAAACGAGCATAAATAATCAGTATTCTACGGTGAATATGTGATGGTGAAAGATTAGTTTTCTTAAGGGAGATTTTGTGTTTTGTGAGTTAAGTGAAGAACCCCTAAGTTGGAATGAATTAGATATCAGAGTCATCGCAGCTGTCATAAAGGGAGCACTTAAATGTACATGGACAAAACCTTGTTAGGCTTTCTATTCTATTTAGGCTGATAAGCATTAGGGAAAGTATTGGTAACTTCTTCACAAAGTACCTTTAGAGTACAAAAAGACCGCCACTGTGGACGGTCATTTAACAGTAATTCTATTTATGCGTACTAAAAAATCAGTTAATTGGGAATCCATAATATTATTAGCTTTACAACTAATTCATATACACCATAAAATGCCAGCACCATTGGCAATCCGAACTCTAATAGACTGAATTTAATGATTTCTTGCCAATGGTAGTTTTTGAAACTATCTTCATATCTTTTCATTCGAGCTAAGTCTTGCTCTATCACTGGCTGCATACTACTACACCATGCAGATTCAAAGCGGTCTTTTAACTCATCAGGATCTAGCTTTTTTTCATTAGCTGCGTATACAACTGCATCTTTCATACTCGAATAAATACTATTTAAAGTATGTTTATTACAGTATAAATTAGAATCAACCGCTAACTGACTAGGTGAAAGGCTATAATCAGATGTATGCCGTTTAGTGTAATCATCAGTATCTTCTTTGATTAGCTGCAAACGCCATTTCCAATACTCATCATAAGTACACCATGTAAAGTAAATAATGTGGTATAGCAATACGCATAACAAAACAGAAAATAGTTTTGTATCCGTAACACCATTAATCTTTACAACTGATAAATTAATACTATCTAATTTTACATTTAAAACGGTTAGAGCAAATGCAATCAGTGCCGTTATATTTAAATTACGTCTTACTTTGTTAGTTTTATCTGAAAGTTCTAAGAATGGTTGAGCTAAAAACTTTCCATCTAACGCAGAACTCATGATTTTGTTTTTTTTATATTTATCCAAATTACCGAAATCCCAATAAACGGCTGTATTTAACATATGCTATCTTTAACGAACTTCGTGATCAAAGCGCAATACAATTGTACAGTAAAGCATGCACTTTCATAAGAAAAAGCATAAAAAACAAGCTCAAACTTGATGTTGTAATTTTGTTACTGATTTCAGAATATTCAATCAGCGCGGTGTTTGCGCATAAAAGTCTAAAAAGTGACGTTTACTAAAAGATTAAATCGCTTGGTGATCACATTGAGCTAGTAGCAGCTACTAGCTCAATATTGGACAAAAGCTTCTCAGAATGATTGATGTATCTAAATTAATTAGTATTAGGAAAAGTATGTTTTACACTTCGGATAGGTGTCGGCTTCGCGACACATATCCTTATTTGTTACATATCCTTATTTGTTATACCAATTTACTCACCCCAAAAGTCAGGCTCTAGCTCACCAAAATTAACACTCGATGGTGACGACAAGAACTCAACATCTGTTATCTCAACAGAGGTAAAGTCGTCACTATCTGTAAAATCACCAGAAAAAGTGATTAGAACCTCTGTTTCGTAATCAAATGTAGTGGTAGCTGAGCATCCATCTAAAAATACATAATCTTTATCAATGGAGTCATGAACCGATAACGAAAACGAACAAGAGGCGTCAGCCTCTATGTTTAATATTGCTTGTACAACAACTTGTTCAGAATCAACTTCTACTAGCTGTAAGCTTGGAGAAGATCCGTCTGATACAAACTCCATTGAATTAAACGACACTTCGACCATGTCATTTTGTTCCCAGAAAAAACCTGAACAAGCATCTGCATCAAGGTCTAAACCATCAGTATAGTTAGTCGCACTATCTTCAATTTGCGAGTAAAAAGGACTGTCGCTTCCCTCAACGAGCGTTTTCGCAAGCGAAGTGAAGAAAGTGTAAGGCGCCGTTTTTGGTTGGAATATCGACAATGCTTCAGCAAAGTCTTGGGTGCAATCAATCCATTCCGAGTTTTCAGCATACTTTAACCAATCATTATCACTGGTGACCGCGATTATTTTCTTATCATTTTCCTCAGCCCATGCTTCAAGTGTCAGAAGGGCGATTGCATCTGGAAACTCATTTTTTTTGTTGCCACTTTGTGCAAATGGAGGCTCATTTTGGAAGTAAGCACTGATTAATGATTTAACGTCAAGATGGTCTTCTGAATCAATGACTAGTAATCCAGTACTTTCCACGAAAGATTGTAATCGAGTTGCTGTTACTTCATCGATGGAGTTAGCCAATAACAAGCCTTTTGCATCATTTACAACAGATTCATCCACATTTAAATGCACATTTGTGTTTTTTAGTGATTTCTCCAATGAAGATCTAGCGTCACTAACTTTTTTCTTTAGATGCGTCTCCACTTCTTGATAAACAATATCAGAAAGAACAACATCTACATCGGTAGGTTTAAATTGCTCTAACTTTTTAAACAACCCCGACTCAATACGTAAACCATTACCATCAAATATTGATGTGTCGATGCTAATTGCACCATATTCAACTGAACTCATTATTTATCCCTAGCTACCGACTTAATGACTAAAAAGTTAGGCAATAGTACATTGGGTATTCATATGGTGTCATTACCTTGGTAACACTTTTTTACCTATAAAAATGAGGAGGCAAAGAGTAAGGTGAAAGATATAACTAAAACTAATCCAAAATCACGTTAATACTATATAAATGAGTAAAAGCACTAAACAACTTTGGGGCAATTATGAGTAAGCAAAGATACTTTTATTGAAGGAAATCTGGATAAAGCTGCTTTTTTAAATGCAACTTCATGCATTTCATTATTGTTACTATGGGCTGCTAAAGATAAAATGGTCGTATAACAATCAAGGATTTATAGGTAAATTCAATGGCAGAAACTAAGAACATCGATGAAATCGCGGGGATTGTCTCAAGTCGTGTTTTCTATGAACTCAAATGGGATATGAACACAAAAACAGATCTGAACTGGCAATGTTGTATGCGTTCACAGAAGCAAATGAGACAGGAACTGAAAACAATTTAGAACACTCTCTATTCAAACTTTTGCTATCTACATAATTATGACTTACTTTTGTTCAAATACATGTGAAAAATCTATTTTTATGCTCCTACAGTTAATTATATATTGGACCAACCAAATCCAAGTGAGTTAGATATAAACGCATATCTAGCTCCAACTGATGATAATTAGGCTCCATATGACAGCAAAGTTGATAAAATGCTTTGTTATGATCCTTTTCTTTCAAATGCGCCAACTCATGAATAGTAATCATTCTTAAAAAAGCTAAAGGAGCAGATCTAAATACTCGTGCGATTCTAATCTCATTTTTAGCTTTCAAATTATTCCCTTGTATACGAGATACAAAAGTATGCAGTCCTAAAGCATTATGAACAGAATGAATGTTCTTATCATAAGCCACCTTACTAATAATAGATGTTTTTTTGATATATTTCCTTTGCAAGTCAACAACATAACTGTACAGCGCTTTTTCTGTTGTAATATTATGTTTTTCTGGATATTTATTTGTTAGATACTCTCCTAACCTTTTAGTCTCAATAAGTTGTTGTACTTGCTCAAGTAGTTGAGACGAGTAACCGGATAAATACACTAAAGTCGTCATATAATAAAATTACGCTATACCTAAAATAATCCAAGTCTATCGATAAATGCATTTAAAAACGATCATTTTATTATTCTGGAAAACTTATTAAATTTTCATTATTTCCGCCAAAATATCGGAAAAATCTCATTTTTCTGGAAAATAACAATAAACCTTATTAAACAAAGTCTTCCAGAAAACTTCCAGAATTCAAGTGTAAAGGTAACTTTGTCATTTAAAAGAAAAGGAACATAATAAATCTTTCTATCAGCTATGTTGTTATATGGAGCCTAATTATCACCAATTGGAACTAGACATGCGTTTGTATCTAACACATTTAGATCTAATTGGACCAATATATAATTAGTGACGATAAGCGTTTGAAGTGGTCAAGTAAAACTGTATATCTTTATTGGTATTTAAATTAAATGGCTACTTCCAACAAAAAACTAAAAACTAAAGGACAGCCAAATATTTAAATAAGAACTAAAGGACAGCCAAATATTTAAACACTTAAATTTAGCCCCTAAGAAAATAACCATTCAGCTAAAATAGACTCATTAACTATAAAAATTACCGCTTAGTCTTTAATTTATTGGTAAATAAGTGCTAATACTATATTTCGCGATCGCCAATGCCCGCAATCCTAACGGTTATTACGCTATTTTCATCTAGTTATGAAGCTATGTCTATTTAGGATGTAACTGGTGACTCGCTGATTTTCCTTTGCACCAATGCCCACCTGCATGTTGTTTGAAAGCACACATTCGAGACCATTTTCCGCTTACATTGGCATAACGCTCCATAAACTGTTCACTATGCTCAAACCAAGCATCTGCGGTTATTCCCAATTGTTGTAAAATCTTTGGCTGGTTAGATGCAATAAAGCCTTTTTTATCATTACGAATACACCGACCCGTCCAGTCAATAAGTTCGAGGTAATCGGCAAAAGCAACGTCTATTCCTGCTTTTTTAGCTTGGTGCTCAGCGCCTACAAAAGGTAATAATTGAAAATGGTTAGCGCTGGGTGATGCTTTATTTGATCGAGAGATTTTAGGTTGATAATATTCGCGAATGCGCTGCTGAATCGAGGTGAAATCTGATTGCTCTAGTGATGGCGCCACGCCCGCCCTAATAGGATTTAAATCAACGTACATCATGCACGATAGTAATGCTTGTCGATCCAAAAGAGCTTGCGACTTAAACCGTCCTTCCCAAAATGCGCCTTTACATTGATCTTCTTTATTAGCCTTTCGCGCGATCTCTTCATTTAAACAGCGCATAAACCAGCTAATACTGCCTAATCGTTGTTGCCATTCAGTGACTAAGGCTGACAGTGCTTGTTGTTTATCCGGGCTAATTTGACCCTCTTTTAAAAAATCAACCGCTATAGGATGCCCATTAAATAACTGCAACCAACGTGATATCACTTCTTCAGAGGTTAGCTTTTGTTGTTGTTCAGTATCTATTTTTAGTACTAAATGGTAATGGTTATTCATCACCGCATAAGCACAAACATCGATACAAAATACCATCGACAATTGTTTAATTTTATTGACTATCCAACCACGACGATGATGATAGTTTTTACCGTTATATGGATCGTTCCCACATAAATATGCCCGCCGAACACAGCGGTTAATCACATGATAAAAAGGCGTTATTTGAGGCTCTATCAATTTCCGTCTTGAGGTTGTCATTCATTTCACCATAAGCAACTTGAAGCTTAAGTGTAGTCGCTCATGGTTAATGCGCAATGTTATGGCTGTCCCTTATTTTCTTATAACCAGTAAATAAATATTCAAAGTTTATTTGATATGCGAATGTACCTTACACAAGTTGAACATTTTGGTTCTATTTACAATTAAGGTTATGATACTCATCATAGTGTAATTATGAGATAACATCATGCAACAAGATGAATTTGAAATACTTGTAAAAGAATTAGCACAACTGGATTCAGTATCAGCAATCCTTGAGACGCTAACAAAGAATGAAGAGCCCGAAGTAGCAGAAGCTGCCGCAGCATTAATTGGTCACTTCAGCTTAGCTGAAATTGATGGTGAGAAACGTATTTACCACGTATTTAGCCAAGATAATGACCAAGGGGAACCTGAAGAGTTTGCTGAGTGGGTAATGAATGATGGCGATGAAATGATGCGTTTTATTGCTTGGTTCTTTTACACTACATTTGAAATTACAGATAAAGAAACATATTTAGCTGCTGGTTGTACTTACAAGCCTGTTAAACGTAGTTAATTATACATCTATAGCCAACGATATCGCGTCGTTGGCTATGTTGCTACAACACACACAGACTCAACATTCACTTGTACTATTTTCATGTTGTTGGTCGTGTATTTGCTCCCAGTTACAAAATCGAATCATTACCATGATCGCATCATATTCAGCATTCGTCTTAGCTGCTAATAACCGCTACTTAAAAAAGGTTAACATGGTGGTATTTTTACAACTAAACCATTCGTTATTCATATAATTATCTCCCTTGAATACTCCACCATAGTTACTCAATTAGCTTAAAGTAAAAACAGAAGCTCTTTTTTATTTCTATTCCTGTTTTAGGGGAAAATTATTAACATTACGCAACCAATTGCAATAATTGAAGAAATATCAATCACTGCCGAATTTCTTCTTATAAAGAATGTTTCTGTTAACGACAAAGATATTAATTTCAAGCGTAATATGAATAAAAAATGACAGCATCACTAACAGCTAATCCATTTTTAGCCTACAATAACGACCAAAATATTATGATTCAGGTATAAACATGAAAATTTGTTCAGTTGAACTACGCAGTAACGAAGCCATTATTTGTCTACTCACTCTAGAAGGCGGAATGATTGGTATTCCAGAGTGCCGCACGCAAAAGTTCATTATGGATAATTCTCTTGATAACCAAAAAATGAGAGATTTCCAATTCGCATTTAAAAAACTACTTGATGACTACAAAGTAGAAAAAGTCGTGATCCGTACCCGCGAAACACGCGGAAAATTTGCAGGAAGCTCTGTTGGCTTTAAACTTGAATCTGCTATTCAGTTAATTGATGATCTTGATGTTAACTTTATGTCTAATGCAGATATCAAAGAGAAATTAAAACGTAACCCTATGGCAATTGATTTCCGTGCGACAGGTTTACGTCAATTCCAAGAAGCAGCATTTACTACTGGTTATGCATTTCTTGGTCGCTAATAACAGCGGTTGTAACTAATAATAAAGGCAGAGCATAATCTATATGCTCTACCTTCTTATTTAAAATCAGTTTATTTTTTAGCAATAAGTTGCTGATAACCACCATCTAAATTAATCAATTTACATCGCCCAAGTAGTTTCAATATAGACATCGCAATAACAGAACGGTAACCACTCCTACAATGGACAATATATTCTTTGTCTTCACTCGGTAACTTACCCTGAAGAATGTCAGATAATGGTAACTTTTCAGATTTATTCACAGATCCTTGTTGGTACTCATCAGGTTCTCGAACATCAAGTACAGACGACTCTGTATGCTGGCTTATCTTTTTAAATTCATCAGTCGAAATATGTTTTAATGCGACTCCAGCAGACTCGATATTGATCAATTTAGCATGGATATAACCCAGATCATTAATAATCGTCATAACCTTATCAGCATCAATCGCCGTGGTAATCACCTCAATATCTGCATTTTTATCAGGCAATAACAACTCTAACCAATACTTAAAATTTCCGCCATTAAACCCAACAAACACACTATCTTCAATATGATGTTCTAAGAATTCATCAGGTGATCGAGTATCAATAATAATATGTTTACGATCGGTAAATATGTGCATGAATATTATCCTTTACTTTGAAAAATTTAGTTTTCTTAATAACTGCTTATAAAATATCCACTACGATGTTTTATAAATAAAAAATCAAACTATTTAACAACTTAGGACTAATATAGCACCATAATCATTAAAGATTACACATAAAATAACATTTATCATTGAGATCTCATTCTAACGATCTATATTATTTCCTGATTACCACCGAGACTCAGCCAGCGTTAATAATTTCTCTGGCATCGGTGGTGATTTTGCACCACATTTAATTAGCGTATTGAATATATCTTCAACTCGAAACCGATAATTAAATCGAAAACAGAATTCACCAAGATAACGAGGAATATGCTTTTCTCTAATTGCGTGATATGTCCCTTTTATCGAATTTTTAACGTTACCAATCATGGTATCGACCCAATAAAATGCAGCTTCATATTGGTGAAGTTCTTTACCATTTTTTGGTAATGAACCATGAATAATATCTGCTGCTAACAGACCATTAAAACAGGGTAAACCATCTGATATGACTAACGTTTTTTCTTGTAAATGCTTTTTAGCCCAATCTATAATTTCTTGTTTTTTAAAACAAGAAACAACACTTAGCCGCATATAAATAGGATGACCTTCTTCATTCAAAGAGATCGCTGATACAAAAGGTGTTTTACCTTTGGCACCACGTCCTCGCTTTCCTTTTTGTTTACCTCCAATATATGCATCATCCAATTGCACGATATTGCCTAACTTTCGATTATCATCATGCTCTTTCATCACTTGCATGAGCTTATGTTTTATTCGCCATGCTGCGTTATAAGAAACCCCTAATTTACGCTTTAGCTCTAATGCTGAAATACTGTTTTTATCTTGTGTGATGAGATAAATAGCTAAAAACCAAGTAGTTAACGGTAATTTTGAATGGGAAAATAAAGTACCTGCCGTCAATGATGTCTGATGGTGACACTTATTACATTGATATAATGACCGCGATTTAAGTTCACAATAACTTTTAGAAGCACAGGTAGGGCAAACGTAACCATTTTTCCATCGAATATTAAATAAACGCTCTCTACATTGAATTTCTGTCCCATACATTTGCATAAATTCGGGTATAGAAAAGCCTTTCTGAAATTGGATTGAATTCTTAGGCATAACGTCACTCCTATACTTCAATATCTTAAAGTATAGGAGATAATTTAACAGTGGCTGTTAAATAGTGGTAATCAGGTATTATTTTTATCTTCAATATATTGTTGACATTAGTTATATTAAATCAGCTTATCATTTTATGATAATCTTATTTATTATACAAAAACAACTATACACATAATAATACTCTCACTCATTCCTGATATTTTTATAATGTATAATGTTTCACGAAAAATAATTTAACTATTGGATTTCAATATCATTCTATGAGATCTTATTTAAATTAAGAGTGATATCATAAATATAAAGGATTTTATGGATATAATTACTGAAACATTTACTTATTTATTAGCCAATAAACTTCTTTTTACTATCATAATAGTGGCAATTATTGCTATCGTACGACGCGTTATTTTATCTCAAGTGCGAGGTGATGAATTTTTCGTTACTGAAACACAACGAAAATGGATGTCCCGTACTAAAAATGGCACATTTATTTTGACCTTAGTGGTTTTATTTGCATTATGGCGCTCAGAAATCAATGAGTTCGCACTCTCTGTAACAGCAATTGCTGTTGCTATTGTGGTTGCATCTAAAGAAATTATCTTATGCTTCACCGGCTCTATCCAACGAGCAAGTTCCCGCTCATTCCGCATTGGTGATTGGATCGAGGTTGGAAAAATTTGTGGCGAAGTCATTGAACACAATATGATGGCAACAGTGATTCAAGAAATAGATCTTCATCACGGTCAATATCATTACACCGGTAAAACAGCAACATTACCAAACAGTATGTTTTTTACTTATCCGGTTAAAAACCTTAATTTCATGAAACGTTATGTTTATCATAATTTTTCAATCGTCGTTAGAGACTTTGTAAACCTATATCCATTATTACCGATTATGGTCACTAAAATAGATCATCATAGTGAAGACTTTATTGAAGTTGCACGTCGTTATAATAGCGTGATTGAGAAACATGCGGGGCTAGATTTACCCGGTTCTGAACCTCATATACATATTAGTAGCTCAACAACCGGTGAACAAATCGTGCATTTTATGCTTTTCTGCCCAACAGAACGAGCAACACATCTAGAACAAGATATTCGACGTGATTTTATGGAAGAATACGAGCGTACATTTCCACCTAAAGTAGCATAAAAAACCAATGGTAATTCAACCTAGAATTACCATTATTTCCTAACCATTCAATTAGTTGCCATCAACTATTATTGCAGTTTCAATACCATCATATAAGGCAATAAACTGCTGAGTTAGCTTGTGCTTAGGATCAAAATATAACATTGGACACTGTTGATAGTGAGATTCTTTCATTTTTATAGACTGTGGTAAATACGGCTCTAAAATAGGAAAACCAAGTGTTTTTATCTCTTCTATAATTTGTCGTGGAAACTTTGCTTGTGTATTAAACATGTTCACCACAATACCTTCCAACGTTAAATCACGATTATGATCGTCCCGTAACTCTGCTAAATTATCCATTACCTTGATTAAGGCTTGCTGAGAAAAGCTATCGCAATCAAAAGGAATCAA
Organism: Photobacterium toruni; assembly: GCF_024529955.1. NCBI lineage: Bacteria > Pseudomonadati > Pseudomonadota > Gammaproteobacteria > Vibrionales > Vibrionaceae > Photobacterium > Photobacterium toruni. The sequence goes on along the minus strand of NZ_AP024855.1, from coordinate 866,084 downwards.
TAATTTATGTGCCGCAATCAAACCTGCTTTAGTGTAAAAATTTAAGTTAGGAGGAGTATCAATATAAATACGATCAAAATCTTCAGCTAAAACATCTAATACTTCACGCAGCTTATAAATTTTATAACGCCGTTCAAGTTCTACTTCTAACTTATCAAGTTTAGGGCTTGAAGGAATAATAAATAGATTATCGTATGCAGTAGCTTGAGGATAATCACGTACAGGGGTCGACATCGCAAACCAAGAGGCCGTTTGATTGAGTAATTCAGCAATTGTTTTATCATTAGGTTGATTGATATCAATCCCTAAATAGGCACTACTGTTACCTTGTACATCAAGATCAATCACGAGTGTTTTATGACCTTTCGCTGCACTGATTGTCGCTAAATTAACGGTGATGCTTGATTTACCCACACCACCTTTCTGATTAAAAATAATCCTGCGCATCTATTTCATCCCTGATCATCGATAACTATTAACAACTATACACATACACGCATATAGTTGTTAGTTAAAGATATCATTTGAATCAATATTCTAGAATACAGCAATTTATTCACCACTAAATTTGATAAAGCTCTAGCGGTAATCCATCTGGATCATTAAAAAAAGTAAAGGCTTTATTGGTTAATGCATCAATACGAATTGGCTCAACATCAACGCCATTATCTTCTAAATAACGCACAGTAACCGCTATATCATCAACAGCAAACGCTAAATGGCGTAATCCCTGTGCTTCAGGATAACTTGGTCGTTGCGGTGCACCATCAAATGAAAATAATTCGATTTGGCTATTATCAGGTAATTTTAAATCTAATTTATATGACTTACGATCTTCACGATAAGTTTCACATACAATCTCTAACTGCAATAATTGTGAATAAAACGCTTTTGATCGTGCATAATCACTACAGATGATAGCTACATGATGAATTGCTTTTAACATTATTATTCTGCCATTATTGTGGGCCCATTTGGCACATCGATGGTATAAAAAGGAGCGAGTAAACGTGGATTATGCTTAATATCAACGTCTTTAATCAAAGTAGCATCATAATTTAAGTACATCAATAATGGATTATCACTTACATTTATTGTCTTTAAACGATTAAAGCTAATATTAATAATTTGCAATTGTGGATTATCACTTAAGTCTAAAGTTGATAATTTATTATGCTCAACACTAATGAGTTGTAATTGAGGATTATGACTAATATTAAGGTTCGTTAATTGATTAGAAGATAGATCCAACCTCTTCAAATATGTTAAATAACGTATTTCTCGCGCATCCCGTATATTAAAATGACGACAATCTAAGGTAGTGATCTGCTTAATTTTTTGTTTACCTTGCGCAACAACACAACGTTTAAAATTAGGATCAACAAACGTTAATGAACTCACCATTTTGGGTGATGCACATCCCGCAAGTACAACACCAATAATAATCACGATAACTGTTTGCCATAAATAGCTAGCGCTATATTGCAGCATCTGACTAATCCTGTTTCAAAGGGCGAATGACTGATTCTAACCCCTCAATCTTAAATTCAAGTGCCAATGCCATTAATAACCCCAATTGCCCATCTGGAAAACCTTGTTTTTGAAACCACAGCAAATATTCCTCAGGTAAATCAATTAAGACTCGACCCGCATATTTACCAAACGGCATTTTCATGTTGGCTAATTGTATAAGATGTTGTTTTTGGAACATAAATACCACACTAATAATATTAACAATCTAAATAATAGTCGCTAAAAATAATAATATATATTAAACAGATAGCTTATAAATATAAGGTGTCATACTAAAAACAATAGATATTATATAAAAATTTATTCAATTAATATTCTATTATTTAATCACTAACATTTACATTTTTAGCGATCTTTGTCACACTTGACGCCCGTTTTTTCATTGATTACAAATGGGTATAACGGTAATCATTCACATTTTTTATTTTCCTATTTATTTATCGTTGATTACCAAAATAGAAAAAATATCAATATATTACAGAAAATCTCGCTTATAAGATTAAGAGACCCTTCATGAAAAAAACGCTATTAACAACGTTATTTATTGCAACAATATTAACAGGTTGTGCAAATTCACCTAAAAATACGGCGGATCTGATTAATACATGGACGGTAAGCTCAATTGACGGTTATACCCAGCCAATCGATGCTTTAACCATCAAACCGCAGCTAACAATCAATAAAAACCTTAGTGTCAATTATTCAGGTTGTAATACATTAACGGGTAAAATACGAATTACTGCACAAGATATTACGACTAAAAATTTAAGATCCACTAAAAAAATGTGTATTCAGACTGAACAAGCAACCGTTGATGGGTTTGTAAAACAAATGCTAACGGGCCCTTCTGACTTTTTAGTCAATAAAAATACATTGATCTTAAGTTCAGATAACCACACGGTGACATTTAAGCGTGCTGTAAATAAATAAACTTATTTTTATATCGCCCACAACAGTTAAACATTGATTGTGGGTTTTTTATAAAAACTATGCCGGTACTGATTCTACTAATAATTCCGTTACAATACGTTTTAATAAAAAAGTTTCACGCTCTATCGACATGCCTTTTTTATCAGAAAATGCCATCGTCTGTTCATTGTGCGCTATCGCATCAAAAATATTGATCCACACTGGTTTCATACCATTTTTCTGCTCATAGTCTTCTAACTGTGTTGAACCTAATTGAGCGTCAATTTTACAGACATAGCAAAATGATTCCATATGCACAATATCATACTCAGCCTTATGCCAAGGTCGATATTCTTCATATACACCAAACGGTTCAATATCATGCACATTCATCGCCCCGGTTTCTTCTGCTAGCTCTCTTATTAAGCCTTGAATCTGATCCTCTCCCGCATCAATACCACCACCCGGTAATGTATAATCATGATAACGGGCAGTATATAGCATCAAGATATTCTCACCTTTAAGAACAATCGCTCGTGTCGCTTGGCGGTGATATATTGTCAATGTAGGTGATTGAAGATCAAATTTAGCTAAATCAGCATGAACAGATAATTTTAAAAAGCGCATCAACTTTTACTCATTCTATTATTACACCTCGATATTCTATCGAATTATCCATTGAAAAACGAATATAAATACTATAAAAAAGCCTCCAAACAAGGAGGCTTTAAGATAGTAAGTGCTTATTTACCAATTGAAAAGATTATTGAAAAAACCTTCCACTTTATGCTTCACTTTTTCCACTTGGCAATTCTGCTTAAGATCCCCATGCGGATCCCAAATAGGCATCCGTGTTGTGCCAGTACAACTTGGAATATATTCACCATTTGCGGCAATGTGATAATTTTCAGCTTCAATATGAGCAGGCTGTCGTAACAGTAATGGCTCAGGCTTGCGGTGTTGAATATAATTGGTATAAAGACGTAATGCGCCACTTGCCCCTGTTAGATGCGTACTTTTGTTATCATCACGCCCCATCCAAACAGTAACCACTTCACGACCATCAATACCGACATACCAACTATCTCGACCATTGTTTGTCGTGCCTGTTTTGCCCGCTAAATGCGTGTTGGGAAATAATTTATTCAATGAATGGGCTGTACCAAATTTAACCGTATCTTGCAGCGCAAACATCGTTAACCATGCCGCTTGTGGAGGAACAACTTCCGCCGCTTTAGGCCAGTTTTGATATAATACCTTGCCCGTTTCATCAACCACTGCATTTAACGCGGTTAATGGTGCTAAGTAGCCTTCATTACCAATACCTTGATACATTTGTGCCACATCCAATGGTGACAAACTAATAGAACCAAGGAATAAAGAAGGAACTTGAGGAATATCTTCCCGTGGAATTCCCAGCTTGGTTAGCGTATCAGTTACCTTATCAACGCCCACAGCCATACCAAGATTCACTGTTGGCACATTGTACGATTTCGCTAATGCTACAAATAATGGCACTTCACCACGATATTTACGATCGTAGTTACGTGGGCTCCAAGTAGCGCCATCATGCATTTTGATCGATAACGGTTGATCTTTTAATGACGTTGCTAAACTAAACTGGGCTGGATTTTCTAACGCGCTCAGATACAACGCGGGCTTAATCACAGATCCCACTTGACGTTGTGCATTAATAGCACGGTTATATCCTGCAAAACCCGGTTTATCACCGCCAACCATGGCTCGAATTTCGCCTGTTGTACGATCAACAATCACAACCGCTGTTTGTAAATCTTTACCTGCACGTTTTTGTAATTCAGGCATTACTTTAGCAACAGCCGCATCAGCTAATTTCTGAGATTGGGGATCAAGTGAGGTAAAAATACGTAATCCTTTACCTGCTTCAAATGCTGCGCCTGCTTTTTGCTCTAACTCAGCTTTTATCTGATCAAAATAGGCGGGTTGACGTCTTGCAAGTTGACCTTTATCTTGAATATCTAGCGGCAGTTTAATCGCAGCTTGATAAACTTTGTCATTGATTTCACCGTCTTTATTCATTAACCCTAAGACGATATTACGACGCGCTTTTGCCCGCTCAGGATGGCGCCAAGGGTTGTAATATGTTGGCCCTTTTACCATACCAATTAGCAATGCAAGTTGATCAACCCGTAGTTCAGATAATGGTCGGTCAAAATAGTAACGTGAAGCTAAAGCAAAACCATGAATGCCATGACCACCAAACTGAGCCAGATACACTTGGTTCATGTAGGCATCAAGCACTTCTTGCTTACCATAGCGAGTATCAATAATGATCGCCATGTAAGCTTCTTTAAATTTACGCCAAAATGAACGCTGGCTACTTAAAAACATATTTTTAGCTAACTGCTGTGTTAGCGTACTGCCACCTTGAACCGTATGCCCGGCTCTAATATTAGCAATAAATGCCCGCGCAATACCGACTAATGAAATACCATCATGCTCATAAAAATGGCGATCTTCAGTATCAATCAGTCCTGCGACTAATAACTTAGGCATTTTATCTTCAGGTAAATAAATGCGTTGCTCATCAGAATGTGCTTCTAACATTCCAAGCATTTTGGGATCAATATGTAAAAATCCCAACTCTTTATTTGTGTCTAAATCCATGATTCGAGTAATGCCGTCATTATTAAACGACACTGAAACATGACGCGCCCCTTCAGGACCTTCTTTAAAATTAAACGGCCGACGTATAAAATCTACTTTCCAACCATTAGCTGCATATTCGCCACTTTGATCAGGCTTGGCTACTTTTTGATACCCTAATACTTTAAGTTCATTAACTAATGTATTATATGTTATCGCGGCACCTGGCTGTAATGCCATTTCTCGAGCATAAACAACAGAAGGTAATTGCCATAATTGACCCGCAAATTTAGCACTTATTTGTTGATTTAAGTCATAACCTAAATAAGCCATACCAGCAGTACCTATTAATGTAGCGCCAATTAAGGCACGTACAATGGCACTGCGTTTTTTCTTTATTTGGGGTATTTGAGAAGGTGATTGTTGATTATTTGACGTCATAAGCCTGTTCAATGTAATAAATTCGTCATTACTACCTTACATAAGTAACGGTAGCAGCCAACATATATTGGTGAAGTATTCATAAAATGATACCAGTATCTTCGCCCTGGCTATCAATAAAATTACTATAACTTAATATGTAAATTTGGTTGTCATCACGTTGTCAGATATTTTAATGTGAATTTATCCGTTTGAGTTTTATTAGCCTTTTACTCATAAATACTCCAAAATACCCTCTTTTCATCATTCGCCCAATGATCAATCCTGATCGGCGTCGTGGTATTTACGAGAAATTATATGCAACGTGACTACACCTTAAACTGCCTTTTAACCATGCCGCGACATGAATTAGAAGAATTTAGCCTTCGCGTAATTGGTCGTATGGTACCAGAAGATGTAATGCAGGAAATATTTACCTTTGATCAAGAAGAAATTGACAGTGACGAGCGTCTAAAATCAACCCAGTTTGATGCGATGTTACGAATGACTGCAGTTGCATTAGGGGAAGTGAATATTGCATTTTCTGATTCTGATAACGCTAAACAAAATAGTGAACGTATGATCCGTTTATTATTGTGGCATTTTTATGCGATCTCTTTTCAGCTAGAAGAAGCGATAACATTAGAACAACACTGCGCTGAAGTAGAAAAAATTCTAGTGAATGCACCAGATAATGCGTTTGGTTGGATCAGTGTATTAACCGAGTTATTACACCGTTATGCCACGTTAAGTGAACAAGAAAGTGAATAATAGCCGCTAATCATTGTGATTTGTCATCACCGTGCATCACGCTAACTTTTTTAGATAACAAAAAGGCGTACCCTTCTAGGTACGCCTTTTTTAATGCTTAATTGCCGATCTTTTATCGTGAATTACACATCACTATTAATAATCGAAATCGCTGTACTCCGGACTATCGAAACGCGAACGAGTCACACGACGTTTCTTCTTACCACGAGATTGCAGATCCAAATCCTGAAAATCATCTGCAAATTCAGAATTGAATTTTGATTTGCTGCCTTTGTGAAATTTTTGGTTTAACTTAGCCATTTGCGTTTCCTGAACTACATCCAGAGTAGATAATTATTAAAATAGAACACTGGCAATTGTAATGTTCTATTGTGACAAAACAGTACTAAGTTAATGCAAGAAACATGACAGACAATCCGGTCCATGGTTCATTGTTTCTTACCTTAGTAGCATTTTTTCTTAGACTAATTCAGGAATTAGCTCCCGTACAACAAGTTATTTTGCTGGTAATGACAAATAATATAAATCAAATGCTTTCGATCACATTCTTAAATGGAACATCGACAATTGCATTAATTAAAGCTTCTTTTTCACTCCCTTCTCGCCATACTAAATAAAGGCTCTGTTCCATAATGGGCGCATCTTCAACAACATACAATTCCCCTAAAACTGCACTACTATCAATAACAAAAGAAGGGAAATAACCCACCCCACCGTTGGCTAAAATATAATCTAAGGCCATTTTACAAGAGTGAGTATGCAGTACTGGTGTACGTTGTAATTCAGGAATACGACTGTGTTCAACGGAAAAACGTGTTCCCCAATCAAGGTAGATAAGTGGCATGTCACGCACATTATGTACATTACAATTAGCCTGATTAGTCACCAATTGTAATTGATAATCACGTATTTTTTGTACATGCAGATGTTCGATCTTTGGTGGCTCACTGGTAATAAACAAATCAATACTTTTATCAAATAAGCGTTTTGCCATACCTTCGCGTTTTACAGATTCTAAACGTAAAGCCAGCCCAGGTACGGTGGCATAAATACGATTGATCCACACTGAAATGCCATCAAACTCCCAAAATAAAGGGGATGCACCAATCGCCAATTGCGTATTTAAGCTATCAGTTAATGCGACATCTTGCTTCGCTCGGCCCCACGTTTGTAAAATTGCTTCAGCATAAGGCTGTAAACGCTCACCAGCGGCAGTAAGATGCACATTTCCACGCTGACGAGAAAATAGCGGGTTACCTAATTGTGACTCAAGCTGGCGGATACGAAAGCTAACTGCAGACTGGGTCAAATATAAGTTATCTGCAGCACGACCAAAATGACGTGTTTTGGTAACTTCCAAGAACGTTTTAAGTAATTCAGTATCCACGGAAAAATTCTCAATAAGAAGAGTAGGTTAAATAGAAAAAAAACGGTATATATAAGTCATTATATAGTGAATTAATTCAATGTTAATACCTTACAGAATAGTACAAGCGATTAATGCTGAATATTAATCATTTTTTTTTATCGTAACAATGAAAAAATATTGATTTACAACATGGCAAGTCTGGATAAATATCAGCGCAAATCACATCAAGGACTTTATGAATGAGAAGTGAAGGTAAATTTTACGACGATAAAAACTTTCCGCGCGGCTTTAATCGCTCGGGCGTTTTTACTATTAGTGAAACCAGCGTATTAGAAAACTATGGACGTTCTATGCGGGCACTATTTGATGGCACAACCCAACCCATTGATGAATCTGAAGTTCAGTTTTTAGCTGAAGTTCAAGGTCAACAACAAGCGGTGTCTGAATTTGGTAAATGCTGGCTGAAATACCTAAACCACACCACTCATAAAACACGTAGTTATACATTATGTGTTTCACAACGAGCACATACGACAGGCTCGTACGGTGATGATGATGATAGCGATAGTGGTACTGATAACGACCTAGATTATTAAGTCATACTTTTAGAAACGGATTTTCAAGACAATCGCCAACAAAATGAAGCCATCCCACTCTGTGTGATGGCTTATTTCTTTATATTAGCCTGTGAAAATATTTAACAGGCCACTTTTTGGTATAGCTATGAAAATTTGTTTTGTTATGTATCCGTGGGAACGCGTTGAAGCAGAAAACGACTCTACTTTACGTTTGATTCATGAAGCCGCAAGCCGCGGTCACACGGTTGCAATTACAACACCGAGTAACTTAACCATGCGCGACAGTATGGCAATTGCTTTCTGTAACGTATTAAAAAAAGGTGAAGTCTCAAACAATATTCCAAGCTTCTACCGTAAAGCTGAATTTAATAACGCTGAACTGCCATTAGCTGGCTTTGACGTTATTTTTATGCGAGCTAATCCACCGTTAGACACGATGGCACTGAACTTCTTAGATTCAGTACGTGACCATACTTTTATCGTTAACGATATTGACGGTCTACGCGTTGCAAATAACAAGCTTTATACTGCTTCACTACCTGATCCAAACAAAGAATTTATTCCTGTTACTCACGTCTCTAAAAACCGTGATTACCTTGAACGTGTTCTTGATGAATCACCACAAGATCGTATGATCCTTAAACCACTAAACGGTTACGGCGGTAAAGGCGTGATCTTGGTTGAGAAAAGCGCTAAATCAAGTGTGAAATCATTATTAGATTTCTACATCGGTGATGATCAGAACTACGTTATCTTACAAGACTACATTGAAGGCGCAGAGCAAGGCGATGTGCGTATCATGCTCCTAAACGGTGAGCCTATCGGCGCAATGCGTCGTATTCCTGCAGAAGGCGATGTACGTTCAAATATTCATGCTGGCGGTCGCGAAGTAAAACACGTATTAACTAAGCAAGAATTAGCACTTTGTAAGCATATTGGACCTAAATTAGTGCGTGATGGTCTGTACTTTGTTGGTCTCGATGTTATTAACGGCAAATTAGTTGAAGTTAATGTTTTAAGCCCTGGTGGTATTACCCGTATTAACCGCTTAAACCGTGTCAAACTACAACGTAATGTGCTTGATTTTGTAGAAAGCGTTGTGATGGCTAAAGAGGTTGGTATCACCCGCAAAAATGATTTCCGAAAGGTCATAGCCGATGCATCTTACTGAGTTAGAAATTTTAGCGAAAATACGTAGCCTTACTCCATTTGAAGCGTATCTTGACGATGGTAGCTTGATGATTCGCATCAGTGAATATCAACCTTATATTGCAACAGCAATCCATAATGGTCATCAATTGCGCCAATCACTGCAAGCGCAGTGTGCGTTAACGGAAGAAGAACGTTATTTTGAAGAAGATCCTTATACTGGAGACTTCATTTCTTCATTGCCAATCGTATTGCAAGGGGAAGATTCACGGTATGAGTATGATCTCAACCGTGCGCCTGAAAATTGCATCTATGATGACGCATGGGGAAAGAATGTTTGGCTAACACCGCTTAGTGAGGCTGAACGCGAAATAACCCTCGCTAAACACCAAAGTTACTATCGTATTCTACAGTGCTTAGTTGAAACCTTAGAGCTACAATTTGGCTTGTGTCTAATTTACGATATCCATTCGTATAATTACCAGCGTATTGATACTGCAACACCTACATTTAATGTCGGTACTATGCAGGTAAACCGTCGTCGATGGCGCAAAGAAATTGATGTCTTACTTGAAGGGCTTAACCATGTTGAGCTACCTAATATAGATGTTAATGCGCTTGAAAATGATATTTTTAAAGGGTTAGGTTACCAAGCAACATTCATTAAACAACACTTCAAAAACACCTTAATTATGCCAATTGAGGTCAAAAAGATTTTCATGAACGAAGAAGGCGGCGAAGCCTACCCGCTTGTGATTGAAAAATTGAATGAGTCAATGAAAACAGTGATCACTGAACATGCGGCATTCACTATCACCAAGCGAACCAAAGCTAAAGGGCTTACTGGTAGCGATGTGTTAGCTTCGAATCTGTCTAAAGAAGTGATTAACCTTGATCGTAAACTATATAAAATAGCAAGAGGTATCAATACCTTAAGCTATATTAACCCAACAAACTTAAAGCAAGAGAAGCGACGTTTTTTAAGTAAACCATACAGCTATCAGCCACAGTTTACTTACCGTCAATTAGATTTGGATCCGTATAAATTCCGTGAACAGCTTTACCGCTTGCCAGTGGAAACGATCCGCGATGCTGACGTACAAAAAATGTACCGTAAAGTCATCGATCAGCTTGCTGTACGTATTGATCTATTATGCAGCATTGGTACTGATGAGTTTTTATATAACTCGCTACGTTATTACGGTCAGCCAGATGAACGTGATATTGCGAATGCGAAATTCATTCTCCATGCGTGTGAATATAAAGATCAACAACCAGCCAATATTAGTGCCAAAGAAGCAATTGAAGCTTTTAAAATAGCAGCAGCTGAATATGACATTCCTTGTAAAGTGGTGTCATCAAAACAGCTAATTGCTCGTGCAATGGTGAGTGGCAAAGTGATTAAGGTCAATCCAAATAGTCGCTTTACCCAAGGTGATTTAGATGCCTTAATCCACCATGAACTAGGTGTTCACCTTGTCACCTCAGTGAATGCTGAAAGACAACCACTTAAAATTCTACAACTAGGCTTACCGGGTAATACTCATACTCAAGAAGGTCTAGCCATTTTATGTGAACATTTATCAGGTAGTTTTCCACTTCATCGCCTAAAAACATTGGCGTTACGTGTGGTTGCTGTTGAAATGATGGTTAACGGTGATAGTTTTAACGACTGTTTTAACAGCTTACGTCATGATTATGATGTCTGTGATGATGAAGCCTTTACCATTACAGCACGAGCTTATCGTGGTGGTGGTTTTACTAAAGACTTCCTGTATCTACGAGGCTTAAAAGATGCTATTCATGCATATCAAACAGAAGATTTAACTTCATTGTTTATCGGTAAAACAGGGTTTGAATTTAAACCCTTACTTGATGAGTTAATTGAGCGTGGCATTCTAAAAGCACCAAGCTTTATGCCCAAGGCTCTTGATATTGATGCTGATATTGATCCAGTAATGGACTTTATGCTGAACTCTATTCGTTAACCGTTAACCCTAAAACAAAAAAGCGACCATTTCGGTCGCTTTTTTATTATCTATAATTGCGGTTTACATCGGTAAACGCTTACTGTCAACACGAATAATTGTGCATGTTAATATAACTAAGATAACTGCAATTACAGCGAGTAATACAAATACACCATTCCATGAATAGCTTGTTTGGATCATCGCAATAGGCGCACCGGCAAGTGCCGCACCAATGTAAGTAACACCACCTTTCAGACCCGTTGCAGCACCGGCACCATCAGCATGTGATGCTTCAATAATACCTAATGCAAACAACATTTGCGGAGCATAAATACCAGCACCGATAATAAAGAAACACGCAGCAACTAGCATGTAGTCAATATGCAGTGTTAATGCCACACCAACCATACCGCCAATTAAGACAAAGCAATAAATTAAAATTGTTTTCCAGCGATCAGCGCCAAAGAATTTATCTGAAATAATACCAGATGTTAAACCACCAACAATGCCACCGACTTCAAACCAAGCAACTAAAGAGTTAGATTTAACTAAGTCCCAGTGTAGTACATCAACGAAGTAAACACTTACCCAATCGCTCGAAACAGTACGGATCACATAAATACATAAGTCACCGCCGATAGCCAACCAAATAATAGGATTAGTCAAAATATAGCGTTGAAACATTACCCACATTGATAATCCAGTTTCAGAACGCTTATTAATCTCTAGTTGTTTAGTATCATTACGCCAAACACCCACATTCGGTAATCCATAATTTTCAGGCTTACCACGCATTAAAATAGCAGCTATCAATGCTTGTACTGCCGTAATAACAGCAGGAACATAAAATGCATAACGCCAGTTACCAGTATAAGCAATAACGGCAGAAGCAATTAATGGGGCTAATGCGCCACCGACATTATGAGATGTGTTCCATAGCGAATACCAACCACCACGCTCAGATTTTGAGTACCACTGACTGATTGCTTTTGCGATAGGTGGAAAACCACAGCCTTGAACCACTGCGGTTGAACAATACAATACTAACAGCATAGTCACACTATTAGTCATACCAATACCGACGTTGATAATGGCAATTACAACTAATACTGGTGCTAAAAATAAACGAGGATTAATTCTATCGGCAAGAAGACCTGAACTAAACTTTGAAAGGCCGTATAGAATATAATAAATCGAAGAGGCTAAACCGAACTGAACAACAGTCATGCCTAAATCTTTCATTAATAATGGTGCAGCGGCAGCAAACGCTTTTCTTGAAATATACATCACTGTATAAGTTAAGAAAGTAGTAATAATTATTTGCCAACGAAGGCGTTTATAAGTTGCATCTAATTTAGGGTTATTCATCTAATATGAGTCGTTCAAAGAGGGTATTTATAATGCGCACAGCCTACTCTTGGACACAATTAGTTACAATTTAATTATTTGATTATTATTTATACGTTAGCCTATTCATTTGACAAATAGTTAAATCAACCACGTAATCAGTATAAAATGCCTAAGCTATATATTTAAACAAAATAATAAACCACAAAACACAAAATAACAGACTTTAATAAAAAGCAATAAATTACTACGCTGTATAATATATGACTAAAAAAATCATATCTACGTTAAAAAATAAAATATATTTTCATAAAAAAAACAATATACCAACATTAACATCACTTAAATAACAATGAACCCAGTTTGATATGCTGTTATAAAATGACAATTAATAAAAAAGGCAGTCTTCACTGCCTTTTATATATAATTGCCGGTTTTACTTAATTAGCAGGTACAACACGTGTTGTACTTCCTTGCTGATAAATATCAACTCGCTGACCAACGCGGAAGATCATATTAGGATCGACTTGCTGTACAACGGCGACAGTACGACCACTATCTAACTTGATGACAATATTAACACCTTGGCGTTTACTGATTGCATCTCCAGCGGTATTACCTAACGCGCCACCAGCAAGTGCACCACCAATTGCTGCAATATCAGAGCCTGATCCGCCACCAATTTTAGAGCCTAAAATACCACCGACAGCAGCACCAGCAAGCGTACCAATGGTACTTTCGCCATCAGAACTCATTGTTACGGCGTCTAATTTGGTGATTGTCCCAGTCGAAACTGTTTGCATCGTGCGAGCTTCACCAACATTGTAAGCATCACCATAAGGGTTTTGAGCACAACCCACGACACCTAATGACAACATCATCGCGACAGCAACCATTACTTTTTTATTTGCTATTGATTTATGACTCAAGGCAACCTCCTGCTAATTTAAACGTAACTTTACTCATTAAGTGTGGCTGTAAAATTAACATTTGCCACATCTTATTTACTCAACTTCCGCCAATATAAAACAGCGTACATTTAATTGCAAAAAAAAAGAGCATCAATATGCTCTTTTTATTAAGATTAATGTTCTATTTTCGTGCTCGCCGCATTAGCCAATAACTGATTCCAGCAAAGCCAATAAACTGTAACCACAGTTGCCCCCAGCGATCAATTTCTTGAGCAAACGTCGCTCCTAATTGATTCAGACCAAGAAAACCATTTATTGCCGCAGTAGAAGGCACTAATTGTGCAATATAATTAATAACCGTCGGTATTGCTGATGGCGGCCAAATAAATCCAGCACTAAACACCAATGGTAGCGAACTTAATAACACCACCAGTGTTACTAATTCACAACGAGGTAATAGCTGACCTAACACCATTCCAAGCATAATCACTGCTAATAAAAATGGAATTATCATCATGGCTAAGTCGCTAATCGATGCCAATCTATTTACGCCGTAGTAAACATAACTAAATCCAAAATAATACATTACTAATGGTAAATAGATTAAAGTGAATAAGCATGCGCGTACTGCCATTACCATCCAAATTGGGTATTGCGCCCAATAACCGGTTTTACCTACAGCCCGAGCTTCATTTTCTGCCGCCCCCATCATGCCCACTCCAATCAATAAAGTCTGATGTAGGATCAACACAAATACGGCAGGTACAACGTAATTAATATAGCCCATGGTGACGTTAAATACGGGTCGCATATTAAGTTTCATTGCCGTCACATGCTGTTTCGCCTCTACTTCACCATCACCAGTTAACATCATGCGATTAATTTTAGCTTTAACGGCTAAGCCATTACCGGCACTATTTAAGCCTTCAACTACCGTACCATACACTAAAAATAAGGCCGCATTACCAGCATAAGCCAATGTGGGACTGGTTCCCATCATTACATCACGATAGAAATGCTCGGGGATCACTAAAATACCATCAACCTGACGATCCTCTAGTGCCACGGTCGCTGCATGAATACTGCCAAGATGCTGCGTAATATTCACTTGTGGTGTGGCATTTGCCATTCGAATTAACTCTCGACTCATTTGGCTATGATCAAGATTCACCACTGCGACACGTTGATCTCGTGGTAATTCATTAATATACGGTAATGGATATAAAAAAGAATAAAAGACTACGCCACCAAAGACAGTAAAAACCAACGAAAAATTACTGAAAATAGCTTTTAATTCATGCTTAAATAAATCACCCCAACTCATGATGATCTCCCGCAGCTGTGCTCATTATTGCCAATGCCTTTTTACGACGAACTAGCATTAATCCTATCGCCAAAAATAAAGCGCATATAAAGCTACTTAATACCAACAATTGATGCGAGGCTTGATACCAACCACTACCATAATCGACTTGCTGTAATTGCACTTCAATATAATGACTTACTGGTAATAACCCACGCCACATTTTGGCAATAATAGGCATATCCGTCGCAGGGAAAGTAACCCCCATAAAAGCAAATGCTGGCGCAGTATAGGCCGCAACAAAACTCATTGCGCGTGGTGCTTCCATCGTGACAAAATAAATCAAACTCGCCATACTTTGACAAGCAAATATCATCAATATTTGAGCGACAATTAATAGCCCCCAATGACCATGCATCGGCCAATCAAGCGCAATATACATCCACCATAAAAACAGCAGACCCTGAATTAAAAATAAGCCTGAATATGCTAATAGTTTACCCAGTATTTTTTGACAAGGTGTTTGTGCTAGCCACTGCCACAACCCCTGACCCCGTGATTCATGTACTAACGCCAACACGGTCGTTGCAACAATTAAAATTTGCCAAATAGAAGGAATAATTGCTGAAACTAAAAATTGACCATAATGGCTATTACTATTAAACAAAGGGGTTATTTGAGCTTGAATAGGAACAGCTATTCCTAGTGCTTGTAGAGGAATTGGCGCGCCAGAACTCATATTCCTCATCGCTTCAACACCTGCATTATAAGTGCCAGTAACTTGTAACATCGCCGAACTAATGACTTTACCGATTAAGATAAATTGCCCATTGTAAAATGTTGTTATTTGCGGTGCTTGACCTAATTTAACGTCTTTTTCATAGTTATCAGGGATCACCACCATTGCATAAATATCATTCGCCCGCATCGCAGCACTGGCGGTATGATCATCCGTAAATTGACGTGTAACAGCCATACTCGGACTAGCATCAATATAGCGAGTTAACTGACGTGACATTTGGCTATGATCAAGATCTACAATACCAACCGGTAAATTACGCGCAATACCCGTCGCAAAAATCGCCCACATTGTCAAAAACAATAATACAGGTAGCCAAATCACCAATGCTCGCAACCATGCATCTTGCCAAATCGTATGCCACTCTTTTTTTATTGCCGAATAAATAACCATATCATTACTCAACAATCACACTCATACCAACCCGTAAACCATCAATAGGCTGAGTCGGACGAGCTTCTACTTCAAATGTTCGCATATCAAAGCCTTTAGCGGTGTCGGTAGCACGCCAAGTTGCGAAATCACCCATTACAGCCACATGAGTTACTTTTAACTGGTAACTTTTATCCCCTAAAGCTGGAATAGTAACCTTGAAAGTTTTACCTTCTTGATAGTCTTTAAGCTTATCTTCACGCACATTAAATACAGCCCATGCGTCACTAATATCAATGATATTCACCACCGGAAAACCTTGTGGTGCTAATTCGCCATCGTGAAGTAACACTTGTGATACTTCACCTTTATGCCAACTACTTACCTTTGTATCGGCAACATAAGCTTGAACTTCAGCAACAGCCCCCGCTGCCATTTTGACTTTTTCTTGAGCAGCACGCTTAGTTTCAGCCCGCGCACCTTCTGTTGCCATTTGGTACATTTGAAAAGCAGCACTTTCAGTAAATTGAGCAGCTTGCCATTGGGTATACACTTCATCACGTTTTTGTTCAGCTAACACACCGTCTTTATAAAGGTTATTAATTCGAACATAGGTTTTTTGCATCAGTGCCGCCGCAGCTTTAGCTTTGCCCCACTGATCTTTTGCTGCTGCGATTTGTTGAATACGCGCACCTTTTTCTGCTTCTTGCGCTAATGCACCTGCCGCTTGCTCACCCGCTTGAGCCTGTTCTAATTTAGCGTCAATTTCAGGGCTTAAAATAGTAAAGATCAATTGTCCTGATTGAACTTCATCGCCTTTACGCACTAAAACTTTATCAATACGTCCAGGTACTTTTGAGGCAATATTATATTGCTGGGCTTCAATTTGCCCTTGCATACGCTCAGGTTGCGGTTGGTATGCTTGCCAAAAGGTATAACCTAACCATCCAACCACTGCGATAACAGGAACCGCGACTGCAATTGCTTTTAACTTACTCATTATAATTTGACCTCGATCCCTTGATATTGCTGATAATTTTTAAATGTATTCATTTCACCACTAATGGCAAGTAAACGAGTTAAGCAAGCAACATATTGATAAGCTGCGGCTAACCGCTGAGTTTTAATGCTGGCAACAAAAAGTTCAGCATCAACAACATCTAATGACGTTGATAACCCTTGTCCAAATGCTTTTTCTCGTAAGACACTATTTTCATTAGCAAGAGCTAAACTCGATGCTAAACCCTTATATTCTTCTAGAGCTTGTTTCGCTTCACGGTATGTCTTTTCAACTAATACCGTCAGATCTTGCTGGGCTTGCGCGCGTAAATGGTTAACTTGTGTCACCATTGAATGGGCAGCACTTAATTTCCCTGAACGACCAGAGTTATCTATCAATGGTACACTCACCCCAACGCCAACCGCCCAATCAGGTGCTAATGTAGCGGCCAAACTACCACTATCATGTAAATTATAATCACCATATAAGTACACTTCAGGGTAATATTTTCCTTGTTCTACATCTATCAAGCCCCCCGCTTGCTTACGTTTAGCATCTAAAATATGCAAGCCAGGATAGGTTGCCAACGTTTTATCAACAAAAGCAGACATTGGTGGTAATGAGTTATTAATAAATAGCCCAGTTAATGGCATTGCTGGCGTAGTTTGTTTTAATAACTGCGTTAGCGCTACTTGTGCGATTTCTAAATCACGAAAAGATTTTTGCTGTTCTACTTTGGCTTTATCATACGCAGCTTGCGCTTGTAAACGCTCAACTCGTGCAATTTGACCTTGTTGTTCCAGCTTTATCGCATCTTCATAATGACGTTTTAAACCATTAGCGACATCAGTAC
Source organism: Photobacterium toruni (assembly GCF_024529955.1). Classification (NCBI taxonomy): domain Bacteria; kingdom Pseudomonadati; phylum Pseudomonadota; class Gammaproteobacteria; order Vibrionales; family Vibrionaceae; genus Photobacterium; species Photobacterium toruni. Next base: position 848,175 of record NZ_AP024855.1, on the reverse strand, counting down.
GCGTTTGTAATACATTTTTTGCTAATACCACCCCAAAATAAAAGCGGGATAAGTCTTCAAACTTTGCTTGTTGCTGCATGGCTAACATATATTTAGCTTGATCTGTTTTTCCTTCAGCAATATCTTGCGCCGCATTAATACGACCACCAGTAAATATTGGCCAAATCGCACGAATCGAACTAGTAAATACATCACGATCAGAAATATTAGATGTCAAAGCCGAGTTTAATTGTGAATTAGATATAATATTATTAATTACTTGACCAATTTCAGTCTGTGAAGCTGAGGTACTACCAAAAAGATCAGATGGCGACAATTTAATATCATGATCTAAGCGGGTATAATTAGCCCCCACTGTGACCTTAGGCAAATACATATCTCGAGCTGCATCTTGCATATATTGTGCTTGTTCAATACTGGCACGATTCGCCGCTAAACCATCGTTTGTCGTAACAACCGTATGCCAAGCATCATTAAAACTAATAGGTGCAGCATGTACCGTAGGTACGATTGCTAATAATGCAATCGTGAGTTGCTTCACCATCAATGGCCTAATCTTCATGTATTAACCTTTAACCCCTTTCAAGCTATACGCAAATATAGAGTACATACTCTAAAATAATAAATTTTAACAGATAATTAAAAGATTACTGTATTTTAATTATCTGTCTGTTACGTAAAAATATAAATGTCATTTTAACTACAAACAAAATAGCCCACAAAAATGTGGGCTATTAATATTTAATCAAAAAATCACAGTTATTTAATAAGTAATAACTAACGTGCTAAACGAATTAATGAGCGTCCTAATAAACACTCTAGTTCACTAATACTTTGTTTACCATAACGTTGTTCACAAAGTGTAAATAAACGTTCAATGCCATGATGGGCAAATTCATGTGATGTTTCAGCTGAAGAAATATGATGAAATAACAATCGTAAAATAGCACGAAACTTTTCATCTTCTAATGCGGCAGACCAGCTTGTTGCAAAGACCTGCAAATCACCAGTTAGATCCAACTTATCAACAAAGAGATGATAGATACGTCCATCAAGTGCATGAGCAAAATCTTGCTTTTTAGGGAAGTGGTGACTAATACCGGTTCTTGATATACCTGTTTGATTACTCAAAGTGGTATACGACATTTTGTCATAACCTAAGGTCAGTATTTGCTCAATCACTGCATCCATAATGGTCTGAATGGTGATCTCTGTGTCTTCTTTACTACGCTTGGGCATAATGCGTTGGCTCTGTTCTAATCATTTTATGCAACGATAATACTCTTAACACCGAATAATCGAGTCAAGAATATTGGTTCGCTGTAGTATTACAAAATGTTTTTCGCTTAACTAGGGTTAACCCACATTATTAACGATTAAATTTTCTCGCATGTTGTTCAATGTCACGATATAAAATTTTAGTCCAATAAGGTTGCGTATTAGCGGCAAGTAATCGACCTTTTCTTGGATCGTGAGGGCTAATTAATACTTCTATATTAGAAATCCCTGTACGTTCGGCTAATAAAAATAGTTCCTCAATCGCATAATCCCCCATCGCTAAACATCCAACCGACGCTTGTTTCCCATGAATAAAAATATTACTCCCAGGTGAAGTTCGTCCTTCTAATTGCGCATATTTTTGATCAAACGCATTCGGATAATTAAGCTTCATTGATAAATGATAACGACTATTTGGGTTTAGCAATGACACTTGGTAAATGCCTTCAGGGACTTGTTTATCACCCTCACGCATTTTAGGTCCGGTATGCCCACTCATTTTTTGTATATCGTAACGTTTTACATAAGACCATTTATTCTTTTCTTTCGCCCACAGCTCAACACTTTGCTCTTTTTTCATCGCAAATAAAGCAATATTTTTAGGCGGATAGCTTAATCCAACATTATCAAAATAGCGTTTTAATCGAGGCTCAACAAAAGGCGAATAACGGTTCATGACATCACTGACAGTACGGCTACCTGTTGGTGGATATAACGCATAAGTTGATGATGGTATATGTAATGATTCTGCACGAGCGCAACTGATTGATGTTAACACTAGCATTACTGGACAAATAACGTTCTTCAGCACACGGCCCTCAATGATAATTTTTCTATACGCATAACATTGCGATAATTCCTCGATAACCAATCATAATCTCTGGCTAGACGATACTAGTTTACTTGAATTATTGATTAAACAACCATCAATTTATAGTCATATTTTAATGAAATCGTAAACTTGTACAGTCATCGTGATCTAACTCGTTAAAATCTTTACAATAGCTATTATAATTTATACTTATTTAAAAATGAGACCATTTTGCATACGTTAGAACAATTACGCTCCGGCCAACTTGAAGGCATTACACATTTAGCTTTAAGTGAACAACTGACTCACTTTCCCGAAGAGATTCTAACGCTCGCAAGTAGCTTAGAAGTATTAGATCTGACCAACAACCAATTAAGTCAGTTACCTGATAATTTTAGCCAACTGACTAAATTACGCATTATTTTTATTTCCAATAATTGTTTTACTGAATTACCAACAGTTTTAGGTGCTTGCCCTAATCTTGAAATGATCGGTTTTAAATCTAATCAAATCACCACCGTTGACGCCAGATCACTACCTAAAAAGTTACGCTGGCTGATATTAACTGATAATAAAATAGCAACACTTCCTGAAGCTCTCGGCAATTGTATTCATTTACAAAAACTGGCATTAGCAGGTAATGCTCTTACTACGTTACCTCTTTCTATGGATAAGTTAGTTAACTTACAATTAATTCGCTTATCAGCAAATACATTAACTGCATTTCCAGATCAATTATTAAATTTACCTAAATTAGCTTGGCTTGCTTTTTCTGGTAATCATTTTAATCGTAATCAATATGTGAATAATTCACTGCCTTATGTCGCTTCAAGTGATTATCAACTTGATAAAGTATTAGGCCAAGGAGCATCTGGGGTGATCTCTTTAGCTCAATGGCGATCTAATCCACATCAACTTGATAGCGATATTGCGGTTAAAGTTTTTAAAGGCCAAGTCACCTCTGATGGTTATCCACAAGATGAATTAAATGCGTGTTTAAAAACAGGGGCACATCCAAACCTAGTTGCTTCATTAGCACAAGTTGATGAACCTCATTATCTCGCATTAGTCATGGCATTAATTCCATCTGATTATCATAACCTTGGCTTACCACCTACATTAACAACTTGCACACGAGATACATTTCCAACTGAATTTACACTGTCAATTGCAGCAATACAGACGATTGTTAAACAAATGACAGCTGTGATTAACCATATGCAGGCACAAGGTGTCGCTCATGGTGATATTTACGCACATAACGTTTTGGTTAACGATAAAGCGAATATTTTAGTCGGTGATTTTGGGGCCGCGTCTATTTATGATGATTTATCGCTTGAACAACAACAGAAAATTGCAACTATTGAGTGGCGAGCGGTAGGCTATTTTATTGATGATTTATTATCTATTTGCCAGATACAAGATCACAAGACAGCACAATACCAACAGTTATATTCCCAAGCACAGGGTTATATTTCCGCTTAATTATTATTGCTATTGTCTTTTTATCCTTACTCAATTTATCAACCTTAGCTAAATTGAGTAAGTTCATCGACAACTATTTCAGACTCGCTGCCAAATAGTATTTACCATAGATCAATAGCTTAAATAAAAAATATCATCATTACCTTATAAAAACCACAAACTAACGCACAGAGGCATACTTGACTATATTGAATATTGCGGCTTAAATTTAACATAATAATAACATTGAGTTATTTATAATCCATTTCGATAACGGAGTACTTATGACTCAACTGCAAACACCCGCTGATATGATCATCAAATGGGCCAATGAGCGGCCTAACGAAGTTTATTTAAAGCAAATTATCAATCGCCAATTTGTTAATTACACCTATGCGAGTGTTGCAGATAAAGCTCAACGATTAGTAACGGCATTTCAACAATTAGGCCTTCAACCAGGTGAACGTATTGCACTGATCTCCAAAAATTGTGCTGAATGGTTTATTTGTGATTTAGCAATGATGCTCGGTGGTTATGTCAGTGTGCCAATATTTCCTACTGCAGGAACTGAAACGATCACCCATTGTATTGATCATAGTGATGCGAAGTTAATTATTATCGGTAAGCTGGACAGTCCAATAGCGATCAACGAAGTTCTTACCCACCATACGCAATTACCAACGATTGCCTTTTCTTACTCAGGTATACCAATATGCCAATATCAATTCGATGAGCTCATTGAGCAATACTTACCAACCTCTGAACGCCGAGCACATCATAATACTGATTTAATGTCGATTGTTTACACATCGGGTACTTCTGGCCTGCCAAAAGGCGCAATGCTAACTTACGGTGCATTTGTATGGTCATCACAAAAAATCATTGAGCATATTGGATTAAATGCAAATGAACGCTTATTTTCATATTTACCATTAGCGCATATCACTGAGCGGGTTTATATTTTTGGCTCTTCTATTATGTCTGGACTCCAAGTTGCTTTTCCTGAATCTCTCGATACTTTTATTGATGATGTAAAAATGCATCGTCCGACTATTTTTGTATCGGTGCCCCGCTTATGGACCTTATTTCAACAACGGATACAAGATAAACTGCCACAAGCAAAATTAAATTTACTGTTAAAGATTCCATTCGTATCGACATGGATTAAGCGTAAATTAGCGCAAGGATTAGGCCTTGATCAGGCTCGTGTTCTTGGCTGTGGATCCGCTCCGGTATCAGCAGGTTTATTGCATTGGTATGAAAGTATTGGCCTCAATATTACTGAAGCATGGGGAATGACAGAATCATTTGCCTATAGCACTCTTAATCACCCTTATCGTAGTGACAAAGTAGGTACTGTTGGTAATGCAGGGCCTGGTATTGAATTAAAAATTGCCGCTGATAAAGAAATCTTAGTGCGGAGTAAAGGTTTATTCAGTGGCTATTATAATAATTCACAAGCCACACAAGAAAGTTTTGATAATGATGGCTGGCTATACACTGGCGATATGGGAGAGTTAGACAGTGATGGCTATTTAACGATTCAAGGACGTAAAAAAGACACCTTCAAAACCGCTAAAGGCAAATTTGTATCTCCCGTCCCTATCGAAAAACGTTTAATGGATTTAGGTAATTTTGAGATGGTTTGTTTAATTGGATCCGGCATGTCAGCTCCTATCTTGTTAGCCGTTGCTCATAACTATAATCCATTCGATCAGTCTCGGTATGAGAAAAAACTCCAAGCAATTATTCAAAAAATAAACACCGAGCTTGAATCTCATCAAAAAATTAAAGGGGTGCTAATGGTTAAAGAACCATGGAGCATTGATAATGGTATTTTAACACCAACATTAAAAATAAAGCGTCATATATTAGAGCAACAATACGCCACAATTGATGATAATTGGAATAACGAACAACTAGTAAAATGGCAATAATGCCGAATACTTAATAATTTTTTAGTTAATTTCTTATACCATAAGAATAGTATTAAATTAGTATATCATCTTAAAACCAGCAAAATTCAATATAAAATAATTGAATTTCACAACAACTCATAACTTATAATCAAATATCTCAATATATTTAATTAATTGTGCAATGAAATCGCATAAGTGTCCTTTTATATTTACACTCTTATTCTATAAACCAGCACTCTGCGATATTGAATTAAATAATAATAGTTCTAGAATAAAACCTTCTTCCCATTATTTTTATATTTTAAAAAGGATTATTCTCATGGCTAAAGGTGATATCAAAACATGTAAAGGCAAACGTCGTGCTCATTCTCATGGCAATGCTCGTTTAACTACTGAAGGCAAAAGAAAACATCATAGTGCTTAATGCTATAATTATAAATGATACTAATTCAATTTATTATTTTAATTGAATTAGTATTATATTATTTTCATGATCACTTACTTGCACGCCTTCAAATCTTGACCTTTTTTAAAAGGTACCATTATCATCCTAAAATATAGCTAAATAAATATAGTTAATATCTGCTTAAATTCATCAAAATTATAAGAAATAGTAATCATCAATAGAAATAAAATATATATTATTCATATTGATAATTATTTTTAATATATAGCATATCTCATTTTTAAATAATCCTAATAAACATCCTCACATCGCTGACAAGAGTGAATTCTATTGTGAAGTGGTAAGGCTTACGATGATCGTTATTTGAAATGACACACGCAAAAAAGCCCCGTCATTTCTGACGAGGCTTCGTTGTGTTGGCGGAGCGGACGGGACTCGAACCCGCGACCCCCGGCGTGACAGGCCGGTATTCTAACCAACTGAACTACCGCTCCAATTCTGTATGAAGCTCGATTATATCAAACTTCTAGAATATGGCGGAGAGATAGGGATTTGAACCCTAGATACGCTATAAACGTATGCTGGTTTTCAAGACCAGTGCTTTCAACCGCTCAGCCATCTCTCCAATGCCGCGCATAATAGCGAGGTTAACAGATACTGTAAAGATAAAATTTAATCAAACACACCAAGTGATTACTATTTATACTACTATGACATTTTATCACTGCTTTGTGCATAAAAAAGGCCGACATATTGTCGACCTTAATAATGACGAATAAATATAAACTTTATTTTTCAGCAGCAATTACAGAAATTTCAACCAGTAGAGCATCGCGTGCCATACTCGCTTCAACACAAGCTCGCGCTGGAGCATAACCTTCAGGTACCCAGTTATCCCACACGGCATTCATCTCAGCAAACAAACTCATATCTTTAATATAAATAGTTGCAGAAAGCATGTGTTCTTTATCACTACCTGCTTGTACTAGTAGTCGTTCAACTTTATCAAGCATCGTTTGTGTCTGCTCTGTAATGTCTTTCGTTGCATCTGCACAAACTTGACCACAAAGATAAATAGTACCATTGTGCTTAACAACACGACTCATACGGGCTTTCGTTTCTTGACGCTCGATCATAATACTCTCTCTGATAGGGTTTAATAATTTACGATTAACCCGCTCAATATAGCAATTATTTTTACTTTTTTATCACTAACTGCAAATAAATTTTAATTATTTCGTTAATGAATCTTCTAATCGTGCTTTCCAAATGGCCATTGCTAATGCAGGTTTACGTAAAACTTCTGGCGTTGGAATCCAACCATGCTTAATTTTAGCAAACACATCAAAACGTTCAGCAGTACCAGCCATCGCTTCAGCAACGACTTTACCGGCAATATTAGTCAATCCAACACCATGACCGGTATAGCCATGAGCCACATAAATATCATTACCCAAATGATCAATTTGCGGCATATAAGAACGTGTTACCGCGAATAATCCCCCCCAATGATATTCCATTTTCACATCGGAAAGTTGCGGGAATACGGTGATCATACGCTGACGTAGACGCTCACTTGAATCACTGTATTCGCCATTAAATGGGTGATTAACGCCACCAAATAAAATACGACCGTCCGGTGTTGGACGGTAATAATCGAGACTATTATTTAAATCTGACATTGCCATCATATTACTGATAGGTTGACGATCACCCAATTGCTCAGTAACGCCAATATAAGACACTACTGGTAATACCACGCTTTGTGCTTTACGGTGTAATCCATCAAGGTACGCATTACACGCTAATAGTACTTGTTTTGCTTTAACCTGACCTTTGGGCGTATGGATAATATGTGGATTACCTTTATCCAGTTTTACCGCTGGCGTATTCTCAAAAACAGTCGCCCCTAAACTTAACGCCGCTTGTGCTAAACCTAGGGTGTAATTCAATGGATGCATATGAGCGCTATTTGAGTCATACAGACCACCTAAATAACGTTCCGTGTGCGCCACTTGATTAACTTTATCCTTATCCCACCAGCTAGCACTTGGATAATCATAACGACTCTGTTTTAAATCATGCCAAGATTTTAGTTCTGTCTCTTGGCTTTTTTTCAACGCTAATTCGATATAACCTTGTTGAAAGTCACAATCAATATTAAATTTCTCAATGCGATCACGAGCGATATCAACGGCTTCACAAGAAAGATCCCACAGTTGTTTACCCCACTCTGGCCCGTATGTTTCATCAACTTCACGTAATCCTAGGCAATAGCCCACTAAACACTGACCACCATTACGTCCAGATCCTCCCCATGCTAAACGTTGTGATTCAAGTACCACCACAGAGAATCCTTTTTGACGTAATTCAATCGCAGCATTTAATCCCGTCATACCACCACCAATAATACAAACATCAGCTTCAATTGCTTGATCTAGTAGGGGTTGTTCAGGTAATGCATTAACGGTTGCTTGGTAGTAACTATCGATATATTGACTGTTGATTGACATTCCAATTGCCCACAAAAAAAATACAGGTTAAAAATCGCGCGGATAATGTCATGAGTTTTATTGCTTCACAAGTAATTTATTACTGTGACTTAGCTCATGTTTTAGCTTGATTGTTTTTGACACTAACAAACTTCTGTCTAATATCCGCGCTCAGATCTGACTTACCTGGTCAATGAGGAATTAATAATATGAAGAAAATATTCAAAGGGGTGACCACACTAGCATTCGCACTTTCAGCATTTAATGTTTCGGCAGCAAATGATGTGCTTAACGTTTACAACTGGGCTGAATACATGCCAACAGACGTAATCAAAGCCTTTGAGAAAGAATATGATGTCACCGTCAATTACTCTACATTTGATAGCAATGAATCGATGTACACCAAACTAAAACTACTTGATAGTAAAGGTTATGATGTTGTATTTGCTTCAACGTATTTTATTGAGAAAATGGCACGAGAAGGCATGCTTGCAAAAATAGATAAAAGCAAGATGCAGCACTTAAATGACATCTATTCTGGCCTAATGAAACAACCGTTTGATCCTAATAATGATTACTCTTTACCTTATGTATGGGGTGTGACGGGAATTAGCTACAATGCAGAAGTGATCACATCTGATCAGGTAACCAGCTGGAAAGATTTATGGAACACCAATTTCAAACAACAAGTAATGTTACTTGATGATGTTCGAGATGTGTTCGGTATGGCATTACGGGCCCAAGGCCACAGTATTAACAGCACTAACGAAGCTGAAATTAAACAAGCTTATGAAAAGTTACGTCAACTACGTTCAAACGTGGTGGTTTACAATTCTGATGCGCCTCATGTCCCTTATGTAACCGGGGAAGCAATGGTTGGTATGCAATGGAATGGTAACGCTTTTATGGCAAAAAAAGAGATGCCAGAGCTTAAGTTTGTTTATCCAACCGATGGCGCTATTTTATGGATGGATAACTTTATCGTTCCTAAAGGTAGCGAGCACAAAGATCTCGCATTTAAATTTATCGATTTCTTTATGCGACCTGAAAATCAAGCCAAAATTGTTGAAGAGCTAGGATTCCCTGCGCCAAACAAGCAAGCTAAACAGTTTTTACCGACTGAATTACAAAATGATTCAATGATTTTCCCAACAGATGCACAAATCAACAATGGGGAGTTTACTGATGATATCGGTGATGCGGTGAATATTTACCAAAAATATTGGCAGATGCTAAAGAGCTAATCACAAAAAAGGCTACAGTTAGTCATTAACTGTAGCCTCTCTAGTTTTATAACAAACTCAAAAAATCAGTTCATCACTAAACCAGCTGCATTCAATTGTGGAACTAAATCAGTTACTGCAAGTGGTGTATTCCAATCAATATTAATTAATGTTGTGCCCATTTTACGGCATGCCTGTGGCAATACTGCGTCATGAAAGGCATTAATATCACTGATATACCCCAGATCTAATCCCATTTCTTCTGCACGACCACGCTGACGCATACGGCTATAAGCCACTTCAGGATCAGTCTTTAAATAAATACAGTAATCAATAGTAGGATATTGATTAATTTGGCCAATCAAATGCTGATAACATGCCATATGTTTAGCAATATCTTCAGCTGTGCTGTTGTAATTAGCAATACAAGCATGTGTAAAGACTAAATCACTCAGCAAAGAACGTTCAATAATATAGACGCCTTGAGGATCTAAATTATTCAATAATTCAGCGCGTTGTGCAGTAATGTAACATTGAAAATGACTACGTGCATCGACGTTAAAAGGGTCGCGAGTAAATTCACCTAATAGATGTTGAAATTCAGGATCAGAATCTACTGGCTCTAAAATGGCCGTCGCATTTAAAGCTGCTGCTAATTGAGGGAGTAATGTCGATTTACCAGCACCGATATTACCTTCTACACATATAATTTTGGGCTTATCCAAGAACTTTTCCCTCTGAGGACTTATAGACAGAGAACCACGCGGTGATACTCTTAATATTTGCTAATGCAATCAGCTCGACATTTTGAAACTAATCGTCACAAAAAACCATGCTTTATGTGTTGTTTGATTATTTAAAAAGCAAAACAGAGCACTTTAATTATGAATTTAACGTTAGCAAGAATAATCGCCGTAAAGCCACCGCATCAAAAAAATAAAAAAATCACTAAATACAATAAATTACTTGTGATTTAAAAATCCAGATGCAAAAAAGCCCCGTCATTACTGACGAGGCTTCGTTGTGTTGGCGGAGCGGACGGGACTCGAACCCGCGACCCCCGGCGTGACAGGCCGGTATTCTAACCAACTGAACTACCGCTCCAATTCTGTATGAAACTCGATTAAATCAAATTTCTAGAATATGGCGGAGAGATAGGGATTTGAACCCTAGATACGCTATAAACGTATGCTGGTTTTCAAGACCAGTGCTTTCAACCGCTCAGCCATCTCTCCAATGCCGCGAATAATACCTATCATCACGGTAGCTGTAAAGCTTTTTTTTTATAAAAACACTATAATTAATGCTACTTGTATTGCTATTTGTTCAAAACAATTAAAAAACAACCTTTACGTCTACAAAAGTATCAATTTCATGTTGTTAGCCATTACTAAAAATGTATTAAACAAAATGAACAATAGTTTGAATTAACTTAGTCGCTAATTTTGCCGTTTGATTTTCGTAATCATACTCAGGGTTTAACTCTGCAATATCGACAATTTTCACTTTGCCACTCATCATTATATGTTTAATCGCCCATTCAACCATCGATAAACTCACACCATGCATGCGTGTCATATTTGCACCCGGTGCTATCGATGATGAAAATACGTCAAGATCAATACTTAACTGAATACAATCAACACTATCAATAAAACTATCTAATTGTTCTTGGACATGCTTTTTATTGCGAGTGGTCATTTGATTATCAAGTAACCACTGACAACCAAGATCCTCAGCAAGTTTAAACATTGCTTGTGAATTTGCGTGATCACAAATACCTAAACCAAGAAAATCAAAACTGCGCTGTTGTTCTTTGCTATAGCACCACGCGGCATGAAATGCAGATCCTGCTCGTAATGATAATGAAGGTCTTAACTCAAAATGGGCATCAAAATTGATCACTCCCACCCGTTGTGGTATTAACTGTGGTTGTTGATCTTCAGTAATAATAACTGGGGCTGGCATTATTTCAGTACTAAAATCAGATAATGCTTGGTAACTGGCAATTGAGATCTCATGTCCGCCACCAAGAACAACAGGAAAGTGCCCCTCACGCAAACAACGCAATAACAATTGATATTGTCTCTGACTTACAGCAGCAAAACTATGATCACTCGTGGTTTGTTCGATATCGCCCGCATCATAAAAGGGTAATTTCGTTTGAGCATGTGTATACGGTAATATACGTCGAATACTAGCGGGGCCTTCTTTAGCCCCTTGTAAACCTCGCCCCCAATCAAGACTAAGATCGGAAATTACGCCAACAAGCATAATTCCAGGCTGATGTTGCTGAATATAAGGGCTGATGAGCGTATGCTTGCGATGGCATCGCATCGGTTTTTGTGGCTCATTTTTAAATAACTTTTTTAATTGATCAACTAACATACGCCTATCTTCCCTATTATTCACTAGCAGCACACACTAGTGCTGTGGTGGTAATGCTCTTGCAGCTTGTAATACACTCATTACGATTTTATTTTTACGGCTATTTATACGCTCGGCGGGTGCCATAACGCTAACCGCACCAACAACCTTATTACCCACAAATACCGGAGCACTTACACCAGAAACACCAGCATCAATTTCTGAAGTACTAATAGCAAAGCCATCTTGCTTAATCAGATCTAACTCAGCAATCCAAGTGTCAATCTGTGTTTGTTCAGTAATATCATAGTGTTCTAAGATCGTTAATTGACGAGCTAAGGGTAAATAGGCCAAAATCACCTTAGCAGAAGCGCCACGAATCAATGGCTGACTTTGACCTTTTTCATAACTACAACGCAACGCATAAGGGCTATCAATACTGTCAACACATAAGGCATTAAACCCAACAGCAACCATATAAGCCGACATCTCACCCGTTTGTTGTTGTAAACGTTTTAAAATAGGTCTTACACCATCAGGTAATGGTGAATTCATTTCAAAATTACGTTGCAACTGTAGCGCAGCAGGGCCTGCACTATAGGTATTACAACCATGATTTTCTTCAATTAAATTCCAATCGCGAAGTAATGCCAAATAACGATATAAGCTACTTATTGGCATTTCCATTTCGGCACTTAATTGTTGTGCTTGTAGCGGTACATTTGATGCTGCTATATGAACCAGCACTTGCAATAATTTTTCATTAGCACTGAGTGAATGAGTCACAGGTCAGTTATCTCTAATTTGTGTGATGATTATTTGTAACCAATTATAGCGCGAACAACAAGTGCTATTCTTGTATTGTGAGAAAATATAGGATTTATTTGCTTTGATTTATTACATTACGAGAAATTAATCTATATTTGAAATCTTTAGCTTCAAAAATAACCATCGTGGGTACGCTTTTCTTCGGTGGTTTATTATTTCAACGTAAAAATAAAAAAATCGACTTTAACCAGCATAAATACAGATCTAACTAGCCAGAATAAAGGGGTGCTGGTAAAATATTTACATAATTGACCGTCTAAAACAGTAAAAGAGAGTGATTCCTCATGGGAAGAAAGTTCGAAGTACGCAAGTTGTCTATGGCAAAAACCCAAGGCGCTAAGATCAAGGTTTACTCTAAGTACGGTAAAGAAATCTACGTTTGCGCTAAGAACGGTAGTCCAGATCCGGATAGCAACCTAGCACTTCGCCGTCTTATTGAAAAAGCGAAAAAAGATCAGGTTCCAAGCCACGTTATCGAAAAAGCAATTGATAAAGCGAAAGGCGGCGGCGGTGAAGATTACTCAACTGCACGTTATGAAGGTTTTGGTCCAGGCAACTGCATGGTTATCGTTGACTGTCTAACAGACAACAACAACCGTACTTTCATGGACGTTCGTCAAGCATTCGTTAAAAACAATGCAAAAATCGGTAGCCCAGGCACCGTTGGTCACATGTTTGAACACCAAGCTGTGTTTGAATTTAAAGGCACTGACGAAGAAGTTGTTCTTGAAAATCTAATGATGGAAGACGTAGACGTTACTGACATCACTTGTGAAGATGGCGAGATCACCGTTTATGCTCCACACACTGAATTCTTTAAAGTGAAAAACGCACTTGCTGCAACAATGGCTGACGTTATCATTGATTCAGAGGAAATTGCTTTCGTTCCACAGACAATGACTGAATTGGCTGGTGATGATATTGCAATGTTTGAAAAATTCCTAGATGCACTAAACGATTGTGATGACGTACAAAACGTTTACCACAACGCTGAAATGGCTGACTAATTTTAGTCTTTCATTTTTCACAAAAAGGTCACTTCGGTGGCCTTTTTGTTTATCTATTACGTCAATATTTTCATTTTTCTAGCTTTACTCATTATTCCGACCACTGTGCCATTCTTTTCATCCCTACTTCTTAGATATTATATTGAAAAAAAGAGCTGCGATTATGCTTGTGAGTCTCATTATTAAAGCCTATAACTAATTAAGCTATTAGCACATATTCAATTAATGTGATGTATTTAAGTCGGGGTTTAAGAGCCAATATGAATATTTTAATCGTATTAACATCTCATCAAAATTTAGGCACAACCACAGCAAAAACAGGCCTCTGGTTAGATGAATTTACGGTCCCTTATTATCTATTTAAAGATAATAACGCAACTGTAACCCTCGCCTCGCCATTAGGTAGACAAGTGCCTATTGATCCCAAAAGTGATACACCAGAGATGCAAACAGAATCTGTTGTTCGCTTTAAAAATGATACTGATGCCACCACGCAATTAGCCAATACATTATTATTATCCACAATTAATCCTGCCGATTATGATGCTGTATTTTACCCAGGCGGGCATGGACCATTATGGGATTTATCACAAGATTTAGCATCAAAACATATTATTGAATCAAGTTACCAGCACAATAAACCTACAGGGCTTGTTTGCCATGGACCTGCAGCATTAAAAGCACCGACAAACGCTGATGGTAGTTCACTTATCACCGGTAAAAACGTCACCGGCTTTAGCAACAGTGAAGAAAATGCAGTTGGATTAAGTGATGTAGTTCCTTTTCTGCTTGAAGATATGTTAACTCATCAAGGGGCACATTATAGCCAAGGCCCTGATTGGCAAAGTTATATAGTGGTCGATAAAAATCTCATCACAGGTCAAAATCCAGCCTCAGCACAAGCCGTTGCCGCAGAGATCATTCGTCAATTGCAAACAAATTAATATTAAAAACTTATCCATACATTATATATTTACCCGCGTAATCGAATGATTGCGTGGGTGGGTTACAGTTTCAAATTCTGTTTATCAACAATGAATTATCATTTTTTACTCATTGATTTAGTTGTAACTTATGTTTACATTATCGCTTATCAACCAACGGTTAGCGCTTAATTTAACCATAAGGTATATATGAAAAAATACTTCTTACTCTTCGCTCTTAGCTGTATTTCTTATACGGCAAATGCCACTGAGATTACTCAACCAAAGCCAACAAAACTAAATAGTCTCTCAGTCTATTCCACAAATCATATTAATAATAAAAAAATAATATTAAACACTACCAATCAGGCGATAATTCCAAATTTTTCTCGTTGTACAGTTTCTATTCATCAAGAACGACATTCAGCAACCGTAAATAATAACTTCAACTCATGCCAATAATATTCAGAAAATAAATGTCGATGTATTGTTAACAAAAAAGCCTCGCTATATTATTTAATTAGCGAGGCTTTAAATATTCGATCATTCTATAATCAGAACATTATTTATTATATAACGGCCAATGATCAAAATAGATATGGTTTGCTTGCCAATCAACTTTTGAATGATTATCGGCTAATAAATAGTGTGCCACCGTAAATGCAAATTCAAAACTCACGCCTAACCCACGTCCAGTAATAAATTGACCATCAACAACAACTTTTTGTTTAACAAACTCACCATCATCAAATTTTTCAGCCAGTTTATCACCAGTGGTATAAGTGCGACCTTGCAATAGATGATGCGCAGCAAGTACTTTTGCGCCAGATGAGCATAATGCACAAATATATTTATTGGCTTCAATATGACGTTTTAAAAAAGCAATAACATTGGCATTTGCTGATAAATTATCCGTTCCTTGTGGACCACCAGGCATCATAACGGCATCATAATTACAATCAAATTTATCCACTAGCAGGTGATCCGCGCTAATTTTAGTTTCAAAGTAGCTATTAAGTACCGTGGTTTCCATACAAGATAATACATCCACTTTAATATCTAAGCGGCGCATAATATCGATAAAAACCACCGCTTCGCCTTCTTCAAAACCATCAGCGAGCAATACTGCTACGTGTTTTACATTGGCCATCATCAATCCCTATGCCTTCATCTGCGCAATCATTGCACACACTTCACGTACATTACCGGCAATCAGATCCCAATCATGATTGGTAATTGCATTCGTTGGGGCAATCCATGTTCCACCACAAGCAATCACTTGCGGAATCGCTAAATACTCACTCAAATTAAGTGGTGTCACCCCTCCAGTTGGCATTAACTGAACCTGACTATAAGGCCCAACTAATGATTTAAGCATATTCACACCACCGGAAGCTTCTGCTGGAAAAAACTTCAGAGCACTCACGCCTAGCTCTAATGCTTGTTCAACTAAACTGGGGTTATTCACACCAGGGATCATTTTGATATTATTGGCGAGACAATATTTAACCGTGGTTGGATTAAATCCAGGGCTAATAACAAAATCAGCACCAGCAGCAATCGCCGCATTCACTTGCTCAACGGTTAAAACAGTACCTGCACATAACACGATATCAGGATAAGCGGCACGAATTAAACGAATCGATTCCGCGGCAGCTGCTGTACGAAAAGTAATTTCAGCGGCAGGTAAACCATTATCAACTAATATTTTTGCAAGAGGTACAGCATCTGCTGCATGTTCAATTTGAATTACAGGCATGACTCGCAATGCACGCAAACGATCAATCCATTCATTTGTCATCATAATTACTACTCATTAAGTCCGTTAAATATTGGGTACATTGCTCTGGAATAACTGCACCTCGATGTTGAATCACTTGTGCTGCAAGATTATTTCCCCATTGGCAGCAGGCAATCATTGGCATCCCTTTAGCCCATGCAGCTAAATAAGCCGCATTAAAGGAATCACCCGCGGCAGTTGTATCAACAACTGCATCAATCTTGTTACCATCAACATAACCTTGTTGACCCGCTTGTGACCACATAGCCCCTTTGCTACCTAATTTCACCACCACTTGACTAACACCTAAACGGTGCAAACGATCAGCAATAATTTCAGCAGGCGTATTCAATTCACCGCGTAATAAATCTTCATCATCAGCGGTAACTAACGCAATATCAGCTAAGCGATACAATTCTGATAGCCAGGTTTTAGCATGAGTAGCACCATTCCATAACCGTGGTCGATAATTAGAATCAACCGCAATTTTACAACCCGATGCTTTTAACTTTTCAAGGGCCTCAACGAGCTTAATTTTGCCATGTTCAGGTAAGATAGCCAAAGAGATCCCTGAGAGGTAGATCAAATCATAGTCTTTTAGTTGCGCAATAATTTGTGAAAACTGAGGATGCTCACAGATATAACGTGCGGCTGAATCACCACGCCAATAATGAAAACTACGCTCTCCTTGTGGATCTATTTCAATGGCATACATACCGGGTAATTTATCGCGTTCACGTATTACAAAGCGGCAATCAATGCCTTCATGCTGCCATGCATCAACCATAGCATTACTATAATTATCAACGCCTAATGCGGTGATATAGCTAGGGGAACTTTGAGGAAGTAATCGAGAAAGATAAATTGCGGTATTGAGCGTATCACCACCAAAATTTTGTTGCTGAGTTGCAAAAGGCGCGCCACTCAGCTCAATCATGCACTCGCCTAAAATAGCGATATTGCGCTTTATTGCTGACGTTGGAAATGTCATTTTTCCTCACCTATTAACCATTATTCGCTATCAGAAAAAAGGCCATGACGACGAGATGTGAAAATCAATCATGGCCAAAAAACATCATCACTCAAAGTTATAAATGTAATTCCAAATAAAGCTGGTTAGCTTAAGGGGGAAATGGCATTACATTGTGTCATCCCTGGCGAGAGGTTCTAGTCTGTGGCTAATTACGCTTTTCCTTCGCTACCACATACGCGAATTTTATCTTGAATCACTTTCTTCATTGCCGCTTTAC
Source organism: Photobacterium toruni (assembly GCF_024529955.1). Taxonomy (NCBI): domain Bacteria; kingdom Pseudomonadati; phylum Pseudomonadota; class Gammaproteobacteria; order Vibrionales; family Vibrionaceae; genus Photobacterium; species Photobacterium toruni. The sequence goes on along the minus strand of NZ_AP024855.1, from coordinate 830,427 downwards.
CCGGAATAATATAATGACGCGGATCATTCGCTTGAGGGTGCTCAATAAAGTATTGCTTCACAGCATCAGCAAAGGCGATTTTAAGCTCAGTCGCCACATTCACTTTGGTGATACCAAGTTCGATACAACGACGTACATCTTCATCTGGTACGCCTGATGCACCATGAAGCACTAATGGTGTGTCTGTTTTACTGCGAATAATACCTAGACGATCAAAATCTAATCGCGGCTGCTCTTTGTACATACCATGAGCCGTACCAATAGCAATTGCTAATGAATCGATACCCGTTGCATTAATAAATTCAACAGCAGCATCAGGATCGGTATAAAGTGCATCTTTATCTTCAACAATAAGATCGTCTTCTTGACCCCCTAATCGACCTAGCTCAGCTTCAACAGAACAATCCCAACCATGACAAAATTGCACGACTTTACGAGTAAGATCAATATTGCCTTCAAAGCTATGATGAGAGCCATCAATCATCGCTGATTTAATGCCCGCTTCGACTTTAGTACGAATATCACTGAACGACTCATGATGATCCATATGTAACGCAATAGGCGTTTGATAAATATCAGCCGCTTTAAGACAAATACCGACTAAATAATCAGTGCCCGCATAAGAATAAGTTCCAGGCGTGCCAGCAAGAATAACGGGAGAACGCATCTCTGCCGCTGTTTCAAGTACAACTTGAATTGTCTCAAGATTATGAATATTAAAAGCAGGAACGGCATAACCACCTAGCTGCGCTTTCAACAGCATTTCACGCGAAGAAACCAAAAACATAAAAACCCCAAACCTTCCGTTAACTTTCGATTTAGATAATATTCGAAAACAAAAACAAATAAAAAGATCTGAATCACATAAACACTTTCAAATCGAAAATAAATGACAAAATGAAATCAAAAGAAATGTGACATCTTGGATGAATAACAGGTAATACCTTTACGCAATAAGTTATTCTTCGGTCTTTCTGCCCGTCCGAGGATCGTTTCTAACCAATAATGACGTAAAGATTGAGACTCTAAACGTCGAGATAATGGACTTTGCTCGGTGATATAATCATTTTTAAATATCACCACCACCTCTTTCGTTTCGAAAATGCCAATGGCTTGCGCATTTATCGCTGTAAGTTCAACATTAAAATCCCCTTGCTCAATAGGTAATGGTTGGGGCTCTGCTTGCCATAGACCACATCGATCACCACAAAATAACGCGATATTCAAGGCTCGCAATGACCAAAAGCTGCTAGCAGGACCACTGTAGTTATCAACTAAACGCGTATCGTCATCAAACAACCCTTGCGTTGGTGCGCCATGTTGCATCGCACCATGACTAATAAAATATTCCAAACTAGTAGCAAATGCCCGTTGAGCCTCACCTGCAGTAATAGCTTCACTGTGTTGATCAACAGCCATTATCAAAGGAGCTGCTGCGGCAAGACGATAACAAGCACTACGGCCAAAGAAAGGCAGGCCTTCTGCAGTAAATAAATAGCGATATTGACGAACAAAATCAGTGAGTGTTTGGCGAATAAATTCGCTATCAAAACTTGAATCTATTTGATCGAGCCAATAGAGTGAGTAATGAAATCCCCATGCATTATAATAATCATAATTGCCTTTCGCACCATCACGGAACCAGCCATCACCAACATGAAACTCTTTAATTCGTTGGTATTTATCTTGTGCGATTGTGTCCTCACCCGTTAATGCTTTAATGACAAACTGCACCGTCAAAGGAAAGAGATGCCAATTATTATCAACCGTTTGGCAGTGGTTAACTTGCTTAAACCAAGTGATAATTTGGGTTTGTTCTACTGCCGTCATTTGTTGCCACACATGGTCACGACTCAACCATAGCGCCAATGCTAAATCGGCACTTTCACAAATACGTTGGTCATAATCATGCAATTGACCCCAGTACCCTCCATGTTGAGGATCCGTTCCAGCTAAGAAAGCATTACGTAACATTGTGACAAAGTCTAAGGGCTGACCATTAAGCGCTTCTAATGGCTGTGAACCATGCTGGCTTATCCATGCAGCTAATGTGGGCAATACTCGACTAGAACCTTCCATCGCATCTGTACGTGCACTTTGCTGACTAGGACGCCCTGGATAATAAGCATGGCTATAGTCCCAGACCGCGTAATGTTCAAACGCTTCCGCCACATAACGCACCAAATATTGGCATTTATTCTCAAGACTTAATGCGTTATTAGTAAAACATGCAGCCACTGCTGCATCATTATTTGAATACGTCGCGGCTTTCATTTTTAAACGTACCAGTCGTTGTTTAAATAGCGTTAAGTACATAGCTGGAGTTGGATGTTCATAAGGAATAGTCGGACGTTCAGTTGCTTGAATGGGTTTCGCTATATAAGATGGTGGTTGTACTGTCTCAAGAGGGGTCTTTAACGCCGACTCAGAAAGTGAAACAGTCGCTTGAATATCATTTATCATTTATTATCCTCCATGAACAATAACGCACCACAACCGTGTTGATATAATGTCAACATAATTGCAGTGCGATAGTGGTTGACTCGTGATTAACCTTTTGCTGATTCCGTTAGCACTTGGTAACGATCTTGTCCCCATGCTACTGGTTTTGGCTTATCTTTGATCCACTCATAAAAAGCTTGTTTCATTTGCTTTACTTTTTGTGGATATTGCTGAGCAAGATCTTTTGATTCACTAGGATCAAGCTTGTCATTGAATAATTTCACTTTGTTAGTGCCATCATCATAGAAATACAGTGCCCAATCTTGATCTCGAATTGCCCATGAACCTTTAGATAGTTTTTCTAAATTTGGGTTCTTAGGAATATCATTAGATTCATACGTGATCCATTTCCAGTAGCCATGCCAAAATGCATCATTTTCTTCACTGTAATGCTTCGCGCCAGGACCTGCCCAGTAAATATATTGGTGTGGTGATTGTTGAGTTTTACCTTCAAGGACCGGCAAAATATTTTTACCGTCAACCTTCATCTCTTCTGGAATAGCAATCCCAGCAGCACTTAACGCAGTAGGTAAAATATCTAATGCTGAAATCAAGGTGTTATTGGTGCCACCAGCGGGAATATGTTGTGGCCAATAAGCTACAAACGGCACTCGTACGCCACCGTTATACATTTGACCTTTATAGCCACGATCCATACCATTCATTGGCATTGGGGATTCATGCACTGCACCATTATCAGATAAGAAGAAAATCAGCGTATTATCTAATTCACCTTTTTTCTTCAGCAATTCGACAATTTTTCCAAGCCCTTCATCAGCCGCATTGATCGCTGCAAAATATTTATCCGCTTCCACATTACCGGTATTAAAACGCTCCATGTATTTCGCAGGTGACGCTTCTTCTAATGGAATATGCGGTACGCTAAAGGCAAGATTGATAAAGAAAGGCTTATCGCCACTTTGCTCTATAAACTGCAATGCTTCATTGGTTAAGTTATGGGTTAAATAACCCGGTGCTGGAATATTTTTACCATTTTGATAAATCGCAGGTGAATTCCACAATGCAGCACCAGAGGCATAAAAACTATAAGAATAATCAAAACCGCGATTCTCTGGTGAGTATTCTTTTGGCGTTACTGGAATTTGATTATCGTGATAGTCACGGGTTTTATTATTATCAGCAACAGCATTTTTACTGCTTATTTTAGCATTATGCCATTTACCAATATTGGCAGTATTGTAGCCATTTTCTTGAAATAGAGCAGGAAGCAATTTGATATCTAATGGTACACCTTGAAGCGCATCATCATTACTGTAAGTACCAAAACTGGTTGGGTAACGACCGGTAAAAATACCCGCACGAGAAGGACCACAAACAGGGTGAGCCACAAAAGCATTGGTCATTTTCACGCCTTGCTGCGCTAAACTCGCCACCGTTGGCATCGCACGTTTAGCAGCGTCAACCATTTTATCAAAATCACCTTGGTAGCGAACAGGCACTGGCCGCTCTGCTAAGGTTTTTTTATTCAAACTGTCTAATGCAAAATCTAATTGACCTGTCCCCAGATCATCCATAACCACTAATAATACATTGGGTTGTTTGGCTGTGGCTGTTGTTGGGGCTGCATTTGCTACAGCAGAAGAGGCCATGCAAGCAGCGGCCACAAAACTTGCAATTACCGTCTTCTTCGTCGAGGACAGATTCATTGTATACTCCTTGTAATATACTGCTGTAACACACAGCAATACGTCTTAAAATTCAATTTAATAATTACTATTAGGCTGAGCGTAATTGCGCTAAATAAGGCAATGCATCTATTGCGGTTCCACCTTGTTGAATCGCCTGACTCATCATGTGCATTGCTGGGGCGGTATGGCGAAAGATCTGCTGATAAGAACCACACAGATAATTTTGTTTATGCTTTTCACCCGCGACACTGACTAAGCGGTGTTTTGGACAACCGCCATAACACAAACCGTGGACCTCACATTGCTGACATTGTTGAGTGAGCTTTTGTGATTTAGCACTCCCAAACCGCTGCTGCTGTTTACTGGTGGCTAACTTAACCAGCTCGGTAGTAGCAATGTTGCCAAGTTTATTGGCGGGATAAACATAATGATCACACGAGTAAATATCACCATTGGCTTCAATCACCATCGCTTGACCACATTCTTTTGACTGCACACAGACAGAGGCGGGATAACCAAGCCACGTCGCTAAAATACTGTCAAACATACGTACAAACACCGTACCCACATCGTGTTGTAACCATTCATCAAACACCTCAGTCATAAACTGACCATAGCCATCAGCAGGCACAGAAAAATGGGTTAATGGAGCATCTTTTTGTGGTGAATAATGGCCGCTGCTATTATTGGCTTGATACTGTGGTTGAACTTCAACGATAGGAATAAACTGTAAGTGGCAGGCACCTAATGAGGTTAAGAAGCGGTATGTTTCACGACCTTTATTCCAGTTTTGATCATTGATAACCGTCAGAATATTAAATTCAACCTGATACTCTAAAAGTAATTCAATTGCTTTTTTAACCCGCTCAAAAGTAGGTTTACCGTTGACAGATATACGATATTTATCATGAACTTCTGGCGTACCATCAACAGAAACCCCAATCAGAAACTTATGTTCGGCAAAAAATTGCGCCCACTGGCGATTAATCGCAACCGCATTGGTTTGAAAGCTATTGGTAATATTCTTACCAGCGCCATATTGTGCTTGGTATTTAACCACGTTACGGTAAAAATCCAGTCCAGCGAGCGTGGGTTCACCACCCTGCCATGAAAAGTCGATATCAGTACTATTTTGACTCGCAATATAATGGCGAACATACCGTTTTAGCGTCGCATCTGACATTTGATCACAACTTGCAACTGTCGCACTAGGAATCATATGACTAGCAGCAGAGCCACAATGGTTATCATTGGCATGACCAACAACAGTTTCTTTTTCTAAATAGAAACAATAATCACATTTTAAATTACAACGATAACTGGTTGGCTTAGCCATCATATGAAAACGTGCTTGTTGAGAATGGAATGAAGACAATGCCATAGTGAACCTTTTAAAATGCTTTCGAAATACTGATAACTCATCATACGAAAGAAAACGAAAGATTAAAGTGGCAAAGATCACAAACGAATAAAAATGAAAGATAACGTAAGTGTTTTTATCTTATGAAATAGGAAGTGAAACAAAAAAGCCGCCACTAAATAGAGAAGAACAACTATTTAATGAACGAAAGCTATTTTTAACTACATATTTGTCCTATCTGATAGGTAAATATTCACAAAACCAAAACAAAAGCATTTGAAAGAAAAATTACCTTAAAAAGGTGATATTCATTCATAAATGAAAAATCAAAAGAATTTGAAAGAAAATTTGATTATAGAAAATGATAGGGATCAATTTTATGCTACGCCTATTTAATTACGCTGGCGTACGAATTATAACCATCAGGAACCTTATGAATGAATATCTTTTCTTTTTCTAATAACAAAAAACAACTAATCGCCCTGAGTATTATATTGGCGTTGTCTGGCTGTAATCATGAAAATATAAATTCGACTCATGATAGCCTTAATGGTAAGGGCGCTCAGCTCGAACCTGGAGGGTATATGTACTTCTTTGAGAACGAAGTGCCCGCTGCAATTACAACAAATGCAACTCAACCATTAACAATTTCTAATCTTCATTTTAAAGATGGTAAACACGCATTAAAATGGCAGTATTCTTCAGGCAGTAACCTTACCTTTCATCAAAATATTGGTTATTCCCCAGAAAAAGAAAATGATATAAATCCACAAACGTTTATGGCATGGATATATAACGAAACACCATCAGATAAGACACTAAAATTTAAATTTGGTAATAAAAATGACACTAACGTTTATTTTGAATATGGCTTAAATTTTGATGGTTGGCGTGGAATTGCCGTTCCTTTCCGTGATATGAAGGGAGCAGCAACAGCAAGTATGGATCGATTACAAATATTAGCCCCAGATCATAATGGCACACTGTATTTAGACCAAATAATGGTTTCAGTACCCGTTGATAATCGTTGGCCAACAGCGGATATACAACAGCCTTATGTTAATTCAGGGGTAGTTAATATGGCGAGTAAAAACTGGACCGCCTTATTAATGTATGACCAAATGCTAAAACACCACCAGCCTACCTTTACCTATAATGTACAATTTGATGACACTACAGGTGATACTGCTAATTTATATCGACAATTTGATCATCACTTAAATATCCAAGCTAACAATTCTATATCTCAAACAAAAATTGATGATAATCTTGCTAAATACTCACCTTTTTTAATCAGCAAAAACCAAGATGGTAGCTGGCAAGGAAAACCATTAGATCACCCTAAACGCCAAAATTTCTTAAAAACAGGAATTGTTAGCAGCACGACATTATCTCCCTTAACAGATACAGCAAATATCCGCGATTTAGGTAAGGTGATGTTGGAAACTGCGAAATTTTTACGTACAAATTCACTTTCAGAGGCGAATCGTCAACAACTTGAAGATCAATTTATACAAGCACTACAGTATGCTTTAGATCAAGGATGGCAAGGTGGCTCTGGACAGCAAATAATCACCCATGTAGGTTATCAAACGAAGGAATTTTTTGATGCCTTATTTATTAGCCGTCATTTATTAGCTAAGCATCAATTATTGCAACCAGCACAACAAGCAATGATGTGGTTTAATGCTAGTGGCCGTATTTATGAAAAAGATAAAGAGATCATTGCCTCTAATGTAGACATACTCAATACACAACTTCAGTGGATGATAAAAAGCTTTTTATTACTGCCAGATCAAAATGAACGTCACCTCATGCTAGAGCAGCTTCAGCAATGGTTAAGTAAAACACTATTGGCTTCAGATGGCTTAGGTGGCGGTTTTAAATCAGATGGCAGCATTTTCCATCATTCACAACATTATCCAGCATATGGTAAGGATGCTTTTGGGGGATTAGCTGCCGCTATTTATGGTTTAAGTGCCAGCCCTTATCAAATAACAACCGCAGCCCATCAACGTATTAAAGACGCACTCTTAAAGATGCGTATTTATACTAAAAATAGTTATATTCCAATCGTATTAAGTGGACGTCACCCTGATGGCAAACAAAAAATCACCTCAATTCCTTTTAAATGGTTAGCATTAGCAGGATCGCCAGATAAAACTCAACCAATTGATAAAGAGTTAGCAGCTGCGTATGCCAATCTCATTAATAAGCCGTCATTTGAAGGGATTAAGGCCGAGGCTGAACCTACAGGAGCATGGGCTATGAACTATGCATCAATGGCAGTAATGCGAGGGAAAAACACCAAGACACCTCAAAACTCTTGGTTACTGACAGCGCGTGGTTTTAGCCGCTACCTCGTTGGTAATGAAACCTATGCAGCCAACAATTTATATGGCCGTTATCTGCAATATGGTCAACTGGAAATCACACCATCAAATATTAAGAAGCGAGCATTTAGTCATAATGGCTGGAATTGGAATCGTTATCCAGGAACAACAACCGTACAGTTAGATAATACTGAACTACAAGCCAGTCTGACGCAACTGCCAGGGGCTGGAATTGAAGAAATGTTATTATCAACACAAACTTATTCTGGTGCCAATCGCTTCAATGATCATGCGACGATGTTTGCAGTTAAGTTACAAGGTCATAAGAAATATAATCAACAAAATTTTAGCGCCAATAAATCATACTTTATGTTTGATAATACGGTAATTGCGTTAGGTTCTAATATTAACCATGATGATATTAACAATCCTGTTCAAACAACCTTATTCCAACATAATATTAGCGATTTATCCCCCGTTGAAATTAACGGTTCAACCATTAATCAATTAGAAGCCACTCAAACATTTGATGGTGATATTACCTTACTAGATCCCGCAGGTAACCGTTACTATATATCGACAACAGCAGCACAACCGCTATTATTTAGCTACAATAAACAAATATCTAATGATGAAGATGACGGTAAAGAAACTCAAGGTCAATTTACAACTGCAGTCATTAATCACGGTATAACACCGATAAATCAAGGCTATGAATACGCAATAGTAATTGAAACAGAAACAAAAGATAAGCCACAATATCGTGTGATTCAAAAAGATAACGCTGTACATGCGGTTGAAAGTATCAATGGTATTGAAGCTTATGCCTTCTTTGAGCCTGCAACAATTAAAACAGCAAAACACCTCTTATCGGCCGCCACAGCATCACAAATTATGTTACAAGAATATTCAAATGGGCATCGACTAAACCTCAGTGTCGTTAATCCTGATTTAGCGCTGTATAAAGGCCAAGACCCTGAACAAATAGATGCTAATGGGGAGCAAATTGAAGTTAGTATTTATGATCGAGATTGGCGCTATAGTCTTTCACAGCCCGTTATAACAAAATTCACATTGAAGGATAAATGGCAATTAGCGACGTCAAATAACGCCGTAAACATCACATATAATGGCGATAATACTGAAATTACCACTACAACAATCGATGCTATACCATTACTCTTTAACCTATCAAAAATATAATTGTCATACGCTAATTTAAATAAAACTAAGCCCTAATAAGATCTGAACAGAGCTTTCTAGGGCTTTTTTCCTTCCATAATACTAAGTTAAAACGTACCGCCAGTATGCCAAAAGATACCAATCACCATTGCCATGTCCATTAGGAATCCCAAACTGTTACCAACCCAAATAGGGGGATTTTTATGAACAAAACCATATACAGCCCATAATGCTGCTAATAAAGCATAGAGCACCCAAGTAGTAAGAGATAATCCTAAAGCATGTTCACTGTGAGAAAAAAATAATTTATATAATTGTGGCAACGTTGCTAATGGGCCAATGACTCCCATTAATAACATGAAAGGTTCAAATGCGCTTGCCAAATGCTTAAAACGGGTTGTCATCTATAATCCTTATACTTTGTTAATACCCTAATAATATTCAAAAAATATATTGAAAAAAACAAATCATTACCAAACAATAACAAATACCGCTAAATGTTCACAATATACACTTTTTCATATCAACAACCATTGACTTACTACTCAATCACACTATTCTGGATCAAGAAAAAATGATGAAATGTATACAAACAATGGAAGGTGTTAAATGGATTTACTACGCGGTTTATATTTATTACTAGAATCAATATTTGAATAATGAAGCTACTATTTACCAACCATTAAGCCGTAAGTGCATCATTTAGTTCATTTACTTACGGCTTTTTATTTTGTGTCATCTGCTTTTAAAAACGCCCCAATCACAGCGTACAATTGCTGACAATGCAGCGGTACTACATTCTCTAGATTTAAAAACGCATGTACCATATCAGGTACATGGTAATGCTGCGCACTAATGCCTTGCTGACATAATTTATGATAATAGGTGATACCTTCATCCCTCAAAGGACAAAACTCAGTCGTAATCACTAACGTCGATGGAAATCCACTCCATATTGGTAACCATAATGGTGAAGCCATAGATCGATCTTGATGATTCTGAAAATACTGCTCAAAATACCATTGCACTTTATTTCTTTGAAGAAAATAACCATTACCGTTTATTACCACGGAGGGTAACGATAATGTGTAATCAAGACTAGGATAAATAAGCACCTGTTTATTAATATGTATCTTATCATCCTCAATAGCACACACGGTGGCGGCCAATGCCCCCCCCGCAGAATCACCACCAATCGCTAGGTACGGAATATAATTAACCGCCATCTTATTAAGCCGTGAAAAAAGATGTTGTAAGCATAAACGCACATCATTAATCGCTGCGGGATAGGGATATTCAGGAGCTAGCCGATAATCAATCGCAACAATAATATACTGGCAGGCTAACGCCAACTTACGGCAGATAGGATCATAAACCTCAAGATTGCCTGCAACATGCCCTCCACCATGTAAATACACCAATACGGGTAAGGCTGTTTGTGGCTGAGGATGATAAATACGAATAGCGACATTTTCGATAATATCATCAGTGATCATTTCAATATGCGGTATATCAGTAATGAATGTTCGAGTTATGGTTGCTAATCCCGCTCGTACACTGGCGGTATTAAATTCACTATCAGCAGCTATTGAAGCTGTTAATTCATGGTTAAATTGCTGTAACCAGATGGCCAGTGAATCATCTACTTTACGCATAATTTATCTCGTCTATCTCCAAATATTATTTATTGCGTTCGCCGTTAAAAATCGCAAAACGATCAGCAAAAAAATAATAGCCAAATATGATCTATGGAGATAACATCATACTATATAAGATAAAAAAAAGATGATAAGCGGGGAAACTTATCATCTAAAACTTATTATTTAACTCATTCTTAGCTTAATAAAATTAAAGCGCATCATGATTATAATTTATAATTTTCACACTACTGCGAGTCACTAAGGTTGGTTCAATTTGAATCACTTGTGTCGCACTTGCTTGGTGATCTAAACGGGTTAATAAGGTTTCAACCGCAGCCTGACCTAAGTGATACTTTGGCTGATGAATCGTCGTCAATGCTGGTGACATAAATTTAGCGATATGAATATCATCATAACCAATCACCGATAAATCATCAGGAACACGAATACCGCACTCATTCGCTGCATTCATTACCCCCAATGCCATCATGTCATTAGACACAAAAATAGCACTAGGTAACGTGCCATGCTGCTTCATTTTCATAAAAGCATCATAGCCACCTTCACATTCAAAATCGGATTCAATGATCCAATTAGCATCAAAAGGTAAACCTGCCTCATTCATTGCACGTTTATAACCTTCATAACGCATTTGAGCTTGATGTCGAAGCAATGGCCCAGTTATACAACCAATATCTACATGACCCGCTTCAATCAAATATTGGGTCGCCATATAGCCTCCCCGCAAAGAATTATCTTGAATCTTATCGCTGGTAAATAATATTGGCCCCCAATCCATAACGACAACAGGAATATCAGGATATTGCTCAAATACCTCAATACGCTCACCTTCTAATGATGAACACATTAAGATCAAACCATCAACCCGCTTTTGCAATAAGGTATTGATCGATTCGCGCATGCGTTGGTGATCACCTTCGGTATTACACAAAATAAGGCTATACCCATTTTGATAACAACTACGCTCAACACCTTTAACGACTTCACCAAAAAATGGATTAGTTGATGTTGTCACCAACATGCCAAATGTTTTAGTGCGATTAACTTTAAAACTACGCGCCAACACTGATGGCCCGTTATAATGCAGTTCTTTTGCCGCGTTATTAACCCGCTCTGATATTTCATCACTAACAAAGCGAGTTTTATTAATAACATGACTCACCGTGGATGTAGAAACCCCAGCTAATTTTGCGATATCTTTCATCGTAGCCATGTTATTGATCCTTGGTGAGTAATTACGTCTACTTATTGCTGGGCGAGAAAATCTTCAACCTCTTTACGGGTTGGAATTGATGTTTGAGCACCAAAACGAGTCACGGAAATAGCCGCCGCTGCATGAGCAAATTTGATTGCTGATTCTAAAGCTAAACCATCTAACAAACCAGTCACGAATGCACCGTTAAACGTATCACCTGCCGCCGTAGTATCAGTTACTTCAACGTTAAAGCCTGCAATAATGTCTCCACACCCATCCTGACTTAGCCATACACCTTTAGCGCCAAGGGTGATCATTACCGTTTTAATTCCCTTTGCGTGCAGAATATTCGCCGCTTGTTGCGCACTTTCAGCATCAGTAACCGTCACTCCAGTCAGCACTTCAGCTTCAGTTTCATTGGGCGTGATCATATCGACACATGCTAATAATTCATCAGACAACGCTCGAGCTGGGGCCGGATTTAAGATCACAATGGTATTTGCGTCCTTGGCAACTTGCGCCGCTTTTTCAATACCACATAACGGCGTTTCTAATTGCATTAATAAATAATCAGCATCACGAATACGATCTAAATCAGCATCAATCGCAGCAGCTGTTAACTTTGCGTTCGCTTCCGCAGAAAGACAAATACTGTTCTCGCCACTGTCTGATACTTGAATCATTGCAATACCCGTTGGACAATTCGGCTCCATTTTTACGGCAGTAATATCAATGCCATCCATACGGAAGTTTTCACGAATATTAATTCCAAATGAATCATCTCCTACACAAGCGATAAAGCCGATATCTGCATGTAAACGCGCAGCAGCCACCGCTTGGTTAGCGCCTTTTCCCCCAGGAATAACTTGATAATGACGACCATGAAGCGTCTCGCCTGGACGTGGGAAAGAAGGGACTTGCAGAACATGGTCAGCGTTAACACTACCTAATACCACTAACTTATTCATAGGATTTTCCTCGGCTCTTCGTGAGCCTTTCTAGTAGAACATAACAAAAATGGATGATTTTAATTTTTAGTTAATTAATCACTGAAATAAAAAATCAAAAGCATCCATTTTACTCTCTCCAGTTATGGTTAAAACATAATCAGGAGAGAGTAACTACTCATTAATAACGATTTAGAACGATTGGCAAATACCCGTACGTACACTAAAAGATCGCTCTTCATTTGGTTGAAGATAAATCAAACTTCCACGCTCTTTAGCAGCTAAGAAACCTTCAGGTCGACACGTTGCAGGTAATGCAAATGCGGCAACTTGTTGATCACCACTGCATAATAGCCATCGCGTTGCACAATTAAATTCATGGGTATCAAATTCAGTCTGCAAATATTTATCAGCACTGATCTGCATTTTAAATATGGCTTTATCGACATAACGTGCAATATCATCCATGCAATACACAACTTCAGGATCATGCATTTCAGGTTGATCTAAGATCGCAATCGGTGCTGATGTTTTCAAGCCTTCGTTATATGCCAACCACTGCGGTGTCGGTTGTACATGTGCAGGTACACTTTCGCGTAGCATTAAGGCACTGTCTGGAATGTTCTGCGTCATTACTGCATTTTCAACATATGTGGCGTTGATATGACACATATACTGCAACGGCATATTCACCGTGGCAAGATTTTTCACCGTCATGTTGATATCAAATTGGCTGGCATCTTTATTCAACTGTACTGAAGGGGTCGCTAAATAATGATCACCAAACCCCATTACATATTCATAAGAGCCTTTGATAACAACACTGTCATTATCGATTTCTAACCATGCTGCATCCATTGTTGCACAAGGCATTTCACCATGTAATACATGATCATCTTGGGGTGATGGACAACCCATACGAATCATGCCTGCATGAAAAGCAAAACACCCATAAGTTTCAACCACTGTTTTGGCAAATTTTGGTTCAGAGAACATATTTTTCATGCACAAATCAGTATTTAAAAATTGAGCATCCCAAATCATCTGTCCCATAAATGGCAATACCACTAAATGCCCTTTGGCGTTTTTAATTTCAAGCGCATGCACACCTGAATGATATCGAAAGCTATGGATCTCAAAATGTTCAGACTGAGCGATTAACGTTCTTTGTTTGGTGAAATTTTCTTTATATAACGGTAGAGTAAACATATTTAATTCCTCGCAAAATTGACCACCCATATTTGAGTGGTCATAATCGAACATTACGCTTTAGCTGCCACAAAATTGAATCTTTGCTTATATTTCTTTTCATTCATGAAGTAGACAAATACCACCGCGAAACACAATGCGCTCACAATAAATGACGACTGTAAGCCAATATTATCGGCAAGTAGACCTTGAATAACAGGAATAGCCGCACCGCCAATAATAGACATCACCACAAAACCACCAGCCGTTTCTGTATAACGTGTATCAACAGATTGTAAGGTAGAAGCAAAAATCGTAGCCCAACAAGGTGCAAACAAGGCTGATGTACCTACCGCAACCCAAACAGCACTGAAGTTAGGAATAAAGGTGACATACATCAAGCAAAGAAAACCGATTGATGAGTAGCCCATTAATACATTTTCTTGTGAGGTTTTAGTGAATAAGTAGTTCGCTAATAGCTTACCTAAGAAGTACATAATGAAGGCATACAATAAGTAGTTCGCCGCATCATGCTCAACCATATTATGATCTAACTCTAACGCTAAACGAATGGTGAATGACCATACAGCTACTTGCATACCAACATAAGCAAACTGAGTCGCAATACCTTTAAAGAAACGTTTATTGCCCATTAAGTAAGATAGCGTCTCACCAAACGATGGTTGACTGTCCTTGCTATCTGATGCTGCTTTACAATTAGGGTATTCAGTTACCGCAATTAAAATAGCGATCGTTGCTATCACGCCAACTAGCCATTTGTACGGTTCTAGTGTTTGTTGTAATACTTGCTCTTTAAACGCATCAAGCTCAGGACCTGTTAGGGTCGCCATCATATGGCCAACATCAACACCTTCTTGAAAAATCAGATGCTTACCAAGTAACAAACCAATAATGTAACCCATTGCATTAATTGTATGAGAAACGTTTAAACGCAATGTCGCACGCTCTGGCTCACCAATCATTGCCGAATAGGTATTACATGATGTTTCAAGGAACGATAGTCCAATCGCAATACAGAAAATTGCGGCTAAGAACATGGTATATGTACCGGCATGAGATGCAGGAAAGAACATCAAGCAACCAAAAATATACAGTGCAAGGCCTAATAAAATTGCTAATTTATAAGAGGTCTTTTTCACAACCATCGAAGCGGGAATAGCCACTAAAAAGTAAGCGCCATAAAACGCTGACTGTACAAGTGCTGAAGCAAAATTAGAGAGATCAAAAATTGATTTAAACTGAGTTATCAATACATCATTCAGTGCTGCTGCTGCTGACCAAAGTGCAAATACTGATGATAATAATAAAAATTGGAATATCGGGGTTCTATTTAAATAACCATCGGCATGTTGAATTGTATTATTCTTAATAAACATAATTTATCTTCCATAAAATAATCGTTCTAATCAAAGAGCATGATTTTTCTTGGTTTTTAAAGTTCGTTTGCTTGATAAGTATTAAATTTTTCAAGCGAAGGATATGATGATTGCGTCCCTTTCTCTGTCACTGAAAGTCCTGCAAAAATAGATGCTTTTTCCAGTGCTAATGTCACATCCCCTGTTTGAGTAAAGAAATGTGAAAAACAACCGATAAACGCGTCCCCTGCACCGGAGGTATCCACCGCATTCACTTTAATGGGATCTGCGAGATGCTCGCCAGTCTTAGATATCCACAGTGAACCGCGCGATCCCATCGTCACAATTAAATTCTTTAAACCATGTTCAAATAACATATTCGCAGCTTGATTGATCTCTTCAATCGTTGAAACAGGTTTACCTGTTAATATTTCAAGTTCAGTTTCGTTCGGTACAAAAAAATCACATTTACAAACATATTCCAGAGATAGTTCAGGTATAGCCGGCGCGGGATTAAGTAAAACAGTAATATTGTGTTTTTTAGCAAAATCAATCGCGTAATAAACGGTTTCTAAAGGCACTTCTAGCTGCAATACAATCATATCGACTGTTTTTAATTCCGCCTCTGCGCTATCGATATCTGCCGGAGTAAGGTAATTATTTGCCCCTTTTACAATTAAAATAGAATTTTGTGACGTGGTTGTATTAACAAAAATAGGCGCAACACCAGTACTGACACCATTCACCTTGGTCACAAATTTTGTATCTATGTGTTGGCTACGATAATTTGCTAAGCTCATCGCTGCAAATTGGTCATCACCCACTTTTGACACCATTAATACTTGTGCGCCCAATTTAGCCGCTGCCACTGCTTGGTTAGCGCCTTTACCACCATTACCAATAGCAAATGCGGTTGCTTCAAGTGTTTCACCACATTTAGCAACACGATCACCATAGGTAATTAAATCTACATTGGTCGAACCAATAACTGCTATCTTTTTCATATCAAATATCTTCTAGTCACGTTAAACAAATAAGCAAAGAGCACGACTTCTATGAGTTAAAAAACAACACCCGTTTGAAAAATAACATTGGCATACGGTGTATATTCTCCCGTCCTCACAACCGCACGACTTTGCGCTGTGCGTTGCTTAAATTCCTCATGAGATAAATATGAAATATGAATCGGTTTAGCGGTTGCTGTACTTTCTTGATCTAAAATAGCTAACAATGCTTGATGATGTGCTGGGCTAACGTCAGCAAACTCAGCGGCCATAATAACCCCTTCAATTTGTGATTCAGACAACATTACTTTCACCGTATCAAGAAAACTTGGTACACCATGAGTTAACGCAAGATCAATGCGCTTTACATGTTGAGGGATCGGTAGCCCTGCATCACAAATAGTGATTTCATCTGTATGTCCTAGCGTTGCTACAAGGTATGACAGTTCGGCATTAATTAGTGTACTTTTTTTCATTTGGTAGACCTTCTTATTACACGTTATACCGCTCAAACTTTCTGTCTTAGAGTTGATGTTTTTTAAGTGACAGAAAACACATCGAAACGTTTCGATGTGAATAATAAACTTACCAACACATTTCACCAGAGTGAAATATAGAAGGTGTGAGAACGATCGCTTTCAACGATAATAAAAGAATCAAAATATCTATTTAGCTCACACTTTCATATCGAAACGTTTCGATTAAAGTAAAAAAACGCTAAGTGAGACAGTATGGCAACAAGTAGGCCAACAATGTTTCAGAAAAAGATAATATGCTGATTTATAAACAAAAAAAGCCATATTCAAATTGAAATATGGCTTTTTTATCTGTCTATTTTACAACATAACGTCGTTATACTCGTCGGTAAGGTAAATATACCGGCTCCCACATATGCTCAGATAATGTTTGCTTAAGATCTTTATCCCGTAGATAACCACAGGTACCCGTCGCTTGCATCTGAGTCAAAATTGAATGAGCGACATGAAGAGAAACAGCTTTCAACGCACTAATTCGAGGATAAATACATCCTCTTGCAATATCATCATCACTCACACACTCAGCAAGTGCATAAGATGCCGTAGTAAACATATCTTGAGTGATTTTTTCTGTTTGCGACACAATAGACGCTAATCCAACGCCAGGGAAAATAAACACATTATTGCCCTGCCCAATACGGTACTGATGGCCATTATATTCAACATCAGAGAATGGACTACCTGTTGCAACGATCGCTTGTCCATCACTCCAATGATAAATCGCTTCAGGAATAGCTTCACAATTGGCAGTAGGATTTGATAATGGAAATATAATCGGTCGTGCCGTATATTCCATCATCTTTTGAATATGTTCCGCCATAAACGCGCCACCAATACCACTTGCGCCTAATAATACGGTAACGGGATGATTATTAATAAGCTCTGTTAAACTGATCTTACCCAATTTGGCAGCTTGCCACCCCGCTGAAATTGAACGTGATTTAGCATAGCGACGTTTATAATCTTCAAGCCCGTCACGATCATCAAACACCACCCCTTGAGAATCAAGAATAAAAATCTTGGCGCGCGCAGAATGATGCGTACAGCCTTCTTTTAGTAGCCCAGCATAGATTTGATCAGCAACACCCACACCACCGGCTCCGGCGCCATAGATCACATAGGTTTGATCAACTAAACGTTCTTGCTTGATCTTACATGCTCCCAAAATACCGGCTAATACAACCGAACCCGTCCCTTGAATATCATCATTAAACGATGGCAAGCTATCTTCGTAATCACTCAGATTATCAAACGCGTTAGCTTTACTAAAATCTTCCCATTGTAAGACTGCTTTTGGAAAATGGCGTTTAACTTGTTTGACAAATGCCTTAATAAAACGCTTATAAGCGTCACCACGAAGCCTTTTACGTGAAATCCCTAAATACATCGGATCATCAAGTAAGTCTTGGTTATCAGTACCTACATCTAACACAATCGGCAAACAATGCGCAGGATGAATGCCGGCACCTAATGTATAGAGTGATAACTTACCAATCGGAATCCCCATACCACCAACACCTTGATCACCAATCCCTAAAATTCCTTGGCTATCTGTTACAACAATAATTTTGATGTCTTTACCCATAAAATGGCGCGACATCTCACCCATTGCACCCACGTTTTCTTCGGTAATATATAACCCACGTGCTTTTTGATAACGATGACTAAATTCTTGACAGGCTTTACCCACCGTTGGGGTATAAATGATGGGCGTCATTTCTTCTACATGGCGTGAAAGTAAGGCATAAAAAAGCGTTTCATTACGATCTTGAAGCGATCGTAAAAAGAGGTATTTTTCAATATCTGTGGAGGCATTACTAAAGCCGTCATAAACACGGTTAAGTTGATCATCAAACGTTTGTACTCGCGGGGGTAATAACCCCGTCAATTGAAAAGCATCACGCTCTTCTTGAGTAAAAGCCGTACTTTTATTTAAAGTGCGATCATTGAGTAACTCGGTGCCCGTTAATGACACTGGACGAAACACGTTCCCTTGCGAATCTTTCCATCTGAGGTACTTACCGATAGTCATATTCTATCTCCGTGTATAACAACAATAGCAACACACTTTATGATCACAGATAACCATAACGACTGTTATTCGTAATGATAAAGCCACAATATAAAATGAAGTGTATATCTAACCACTTTATAAAAATGTGAACAGTCGCATTTTTAACCATATTCACGATTAAAAATAGTTATGTGCTTACTTTGTTATACTCAGAAAATATCACATATCGCTGATATCATTAATCAATAAATGTTATAACGTTAGCCTATAAATTTTCACGTCTTATTGCTACTTTATCACAACAAAATGGTTTAATTTTTAGATTATCTCGTGCTTGTAAATCGGCATCACTATAAAGTTGATATTTCAAATGCTGAAAAAAACCATCTTTATAATCAACACCTACAGCACGAATAATGGTTAATATTTGTTGAAATTCAATATATCGAAAATCATAGATTAACTGTAATTTATGCGCCGATTTAACTGTGGCTGACATAATATATTGATTAGCTTTTAATGTTGCTAACATCGTTTCAATACTCGTTGTCGATCCGTCAATATAACAACGACGATGATGAGGCTCAATCGCTACTAATTGTTTCATCCTCAACCCCTTACTGCCAATAAGAAGCAATTAATAACACCACAAAAATTGCAGCGATTAACTTTAATAGTAACCCCAAGCTAGCTCCACCCTTAGGTGCTTTATTACAACAACTCATATAAACCTCTATTATCGGCTATCAACACTATTTGATAGCATCATAAAGGTTACATAAAGGGGAAGGTCAAGGGGCAGGAATAACGAGAATCAAAGCATAAATACAAAAAAAGCACCAGTCATAGACTGATGCCTTTAAATAAATACGTCGATATCAGCAGTTATATACTTTCAATATTTCTACCAGACGTTTCAAAACGGTATTTATGCGTTACCCATGCGCCCAATAATGACGTCACCACTAAGCATAATAAAAGTGTAAAAACACCAATTCCATGTAATAAAATAGGAAATAAGAACGCCGTTAAAATAGCACCAAACTTAGCAATTGATGCTGCAAAACCCGCACCTTTTGCCCTAATTTTTACAGGAAAAACCTCTCCTGAAATCAAATATGTCTGTGCATTTGGACCTAAGTTATTCATAAAATTAAATAACATAAATCCTAAAAACAGCATATACATCTGATAATCACCATGCATTTTCACTGAAACAGCAGCGCACAATAAACCAACAGCACAACCGATAAAACCATAAATCTGCAGTTTCATACGGCCAACGGATTCAGAAAAGATAATCGCACAGATAACGCCAACAATTAACAAACAGTCAATAACAGCAGTACCTTTCGCTAAATAAACCGTATTAGCAATTGTATTATGTAACGCATCACCGCCCGTAGCTTGATGGGGATCAAGTACAGACGCAAGAATAACTGGCGTAAAGATACCAATACCATAAGTACCGAGATCTTGAATAAACCAAGGCACTGATGCCAAAATGGTTTTTGCGCGATATTTTTCCTTAAATAACCGTTTATAGCCATGTATCCAAGAGGTTAATTCAACTTCATCACTCGGTGTATCTTCAATTGGCATTGTCGACTGTTGAGATCGATCTAATAATCGCTTAAGTGATATTTCAGCATCAGCCTTACGATTTTTAGACAAAAGCCAATGCGCACTTTCTGGAATAAAGAAACGTGCAATCGTAATTGCCAATGACGGAATCAAAGCAATAACATACATCAATCGCCATGCATTAATGTCGTTCACATATGTCAAGACAACAATACCTGTCAAAATACCTAACAAAACACCAATAGACTGAAATGCAAACGCTCCCAGAACCAACTTACCGCGGTTTTTGGAAGGTATACTTTCAGATATCATTAAGTGAGCCGTAGGATAATCACACCCTAAAGCTAAACCAATGCCAAAGTTAAATACTAAAATACTAAAATACGACTGGCTAGTTGCCATTCCTATCAAGCATATAGAGAGTAAAGCCATCTCAATAATGAACATTTTCTTACGTCCATAAAGATCAGATAGCCCACCCAGAGCACTTGCTCCAATTAAAATACCAAACAGAATCGAGGAACTAATTATACCTTTCTGTAGCTCTGTTAAATGAAATTGTAGGGTCAATAATGGTAGCGTTAACCCCATCATAAAAACGATCATACCCTCAAAAAACTTACCAAATGTCGCTAATAACCAAATTCGCCATTGCACACGTGTCATTGACATTGAATATTTATTAGTAACTGAATTACTGACGGATGTCTCATCAATATAATTCTGGATCGTATTTTGCGGTTGAATCTCTATTTTTTGATTCATGTTAAAATCAACAATGCTTATTGTCTTAATTTAGACGAATATCAGTATTAAAGTTGGCAGTATATAAACATATATCACAACCAAAAATGAAATTTATTTTCTAAACGT
Organism: Photobacterium toruni; assembly: GCF_024529955.1. Classification (NCBI taxonomy): domain Bacteria; kingdom Pseudomonadati; phylum Pseudomonadota; class Gammaproteobacteria; order Vibrionales; family Vibrionaceae; genus Photobacterium; species Photobacterium toruni. Next base: position 809,023 of record NZ_AP024855.1, on the reverse strand, counting down.
ATTTAATCGTCATTATGCACCTACAATTACCTAATTAACGACAGCGTGTTAAAAAAAACCAATAAAATCAAAAATTACCCATAAAAAACATAGTGTTAAAATAAAATAAAAAACAATAAAAATAGCTTATCGTTGCTTATTTTTAGGTTTATTTTATATTTCAAGATCAAAAATAAAATATAAAATACTATTTATTATATCTAAATTAACTAATATTTGAGCAATATTAGTTATTTTTCAATGAGAATTAAATCAAAAAAACCTCTAATTCTATATTTAATTATGAAAAAAATGAATATTAACAATCATTTCCTATTCTTATTATTAATCAATAGACACATGTTTTTTATACAATAACAACCTAATACAAATAACAAATCACATACCAGTAATCATTATTACAATAACGTTACTGTAAATATCAGTTTATTCACATACCGTGTTAACTTTATAAAAGCTGCAAATTTTTAAGTTAAAATCAAACTGAGCCTTATAACTATAGACATAATTAATAAAAAACATCATTCATTTTTTTAATAAAACATCTTGTTTAATTTATTTTATTTTGATACGTTGACAGCATGATAAAGATAGCAAGCAATACCTTACCCCTTTTCTTTTGGTGGCGTTCTTCATAGGAGCGGCGCTAAATAATAGTTATCTTTCTATTTCATTTTGCCGCCGGAAGGTTGCAAATGAATACGCCTAATCTTATCCGTATTTCCTCACCTCTCCGGCCGTACTTTTCGGAGAATAATATGAATGCTCAAATATCCATTACACCCAATCAGCCAATTATCCTTACTGGCGATCGTGCTACAGGTCAGCTTCACCTTGGTCATTATGTTGGTTCATTACAGCAACGGGTACAATTACAGCATCAATACCAGCAAAATATTCTAGTGGCTGATATGCAAGGTCTTACCGATAATGGTCATAATCCTCATAAAGTTGCCACTAATATTCTTAATGTCGTCGCTGATTATTTAGCGGTTGGTATTGATCCAAAACTGACCACCATTTGTCTTCAATCCGCTATTCCTGCGCTTGCCGAATTAACCATGTACTATGCTAATCTCGTTTCTATTGCACGTTTAGAGCGAAACCCTACCGTTAAAAATGAAATTCAATCAAAAGCGTTTGGTCGATCTATTCCTGCTGGTTTTTTAACTTACCCTATTTCTCAAGCCGCTGATATTACTGCATTTCGTGCCAGTTTAATTCCTGTCGGTGATGATCAACTACCGATGCTTGAACAAACCAATGAAATTGTTAGAAAAATAAATACCATTGCAGGTAAAAATATTTTGGTGGAATGCCAGCCGCTATTAAGCAAAGTCGCTCGCTTACCGAGTACGGATGGCAAAAATAAAATGTCAAAATCAATGGGGAATACCATCACATTAGGTGCCGATAGTAAGACGATTTCACAAGCAGTAAAATCAATGTATACCGATCCTAATCATCTTCGAGTCGAAGATCCTGGCTGTGTAGAAGGCAATATAGTGTTTACTTACCTTGATGCTTTCCATCCTGATAGTGCTTATATTGAGACATTAAAACAGCAATATCGTCAAGGTGGATTAGGTGACGGCACCACTAAGAAAATTTTAGAGCAATGCCTACAAGATTTAATCTCACCTATACGCAAACGTCGTACTGATTTTTTAAACAATCAAGATTATCTCATTGAAGTTCTTAAAATGGGCACTGAACATGCTAATCAACAAACTCAACAAGTCTTAACCGATATTAAAACGGCTTTTGGTTTAAATCTATTTTAGTCATTAGCGATATCTATAATAATTAAACATAGGTATCGCTTTTAATCATAATATCTTTAAAATACTTTGTTTTATTTATTATAAGATAATCATTCATGACGATAAAATCACTCACTCTTTCTCTTATATTATGTTCAACGGTAAGTGCATGTTCGGTAATGAATGAACAACAATGTCAGACGGCAAATTGGTCTGCTTTAGGGTATTTAGATGGCTCACAAGGCGCATCTGCTAATCAATTTAATGATAGAAGTTCTGCATGCTCTAAATATAATGTTCGAGCTAATTTTAATGAATATCAAACCAGTTATAAGCAGGGATTAGCAACATACTGCACTGAAAGTCATGGTTTTTACGTTGGTTCAAATGGCAGTAACTATCTTGGTGTTTGCCCACAAGCCACCTCTACTGCATTTTTACGTGGTTATCGTCAAGGACAGCAATTATTTACCTTAAAAAATAAAGTTACTCAGGCCGAGCAAGCATTACAAAATGCACAATATGATATAGAGCATCAGCAACAGCGATTAAATAAACTAAAGAACAGTCTCATTTACGATAAGTTAACCGCTCGCGAACGACAACAGAAATTAGAGAAAATAGAAGCAATCAATCAACAGCCTAATTTAATCAAAAAGAAAAAAGAGCAGTTAAATCGACTAAAAAAACAATTAGCTACATTAGAGTCAACACTAAATTATTAACTGTTTTTATTTGTGTGGATCCTTTTTATAGCACGGATCCACACAAATTTAATATCAAGATAAATCAGCAGCCAGATGTCTCTAATTTATATTGCGGTATATTCCAATTTTGGAAACCATAAGATAAATAACAGTTCAAAGTAGGAGCTGTTTTGGGAGTAATATGAATGGGAAATCTAGCAGTAATACCACCGCCTTGAATATTCCAATCTTCTCCTAAATTAAGAATCTTTTTTAAGTTATCTTCATTAGGTAAAATATAACCATAATGCAATGTAACCTCGTTACCATTAATATCGATGCTATTCTTTGGAGCATTACTACCTATAGATGGAGTACCTTCCTGTGCTTGAGAATGCTCTAGCCCTTTCATTGCCGCTTTTGCATAAACCATTTCATTAGCAGCTTTTAAACTGCCTTCAAGCCCTTTTAAATCAGCAATACGAGCATCGCGTTGTAATCCCATGAACTTAGGCGCAGCTACAACGGCTAAGATGCCTAAAATAACAATCACGACCACCAATTCAATTAATGTAAAACCTTTATTTTTCATTTTATCCTATATAATTATTGCTATTAACAATTAAATATATACCAAAACATGAAGCAAATCACATAAACAAGCAAAATACCAATACTTATTATTCTAAATACGTTAAGTAACAATCACTTTATTTTTGTTGTTTTGCGTTCGACTAATGATGCAGGGATCATTAACCTGATAAAACTATTATTATCATGTTGAACTTGATCTACAATAATTTTAACGGCTTCTTGTGCTAGTCGTTTAAAATCTTGCCTAAATGTTGTTAACTGATAACTTAACCATTCGGTTTGTGGAATATTATCAAATCCAATAACTTGTAAATCTTCAGGAATCTTCAAATTACATTCAAACCTTGCTACATCCATAACTGCCATAGCTAAATTATCCGTTGCACAAAAAATAGCTTCTGGTCGATTTTTTTTATTTAAAAAGCATCGAATGTCATTTATTGAATTGAGATAATCATAGTCTGCTTCGATAATCATCGGGAGTTGCCCAGTTAAAATTTTAAACTCACTACAGAAACCCTTTTTCCGTTCATCGTTAGTTAACGTCGGTACTTCACCAGTTAAATAAGCCGCCGAATTAACACCTGACTGATAAAAATGTTGAGCCGCTACTTGGCCTGCACTAAAATTATCACTAATAACATAACTACTTTTAGTATCTTCAACAACGCGTGCATATTGGACTATAGGAATATTAAACTTCTCACATTCTTGATATAAAGATTTATTCAATGTTGCTGAAGCAGCAATAACACCATCGACACGATATTGAAAAATATTAGGGATCGAATGCTGATTATTGTCATCAACCATCCAAGGGATCAACACTGCAGAATAACCTAACTGTTGCAGTTCACTAGAAATCAACTGTAAGGTTTTCATGTGAATGGGATAATCAGCATCAGGAAAAACAAGACCAATTAATTTAGATTCATTGGTGGTTAAACTTCGAGCAAAAGCATTAGGCCGATAATTTAACGTTTTTGCTGCTTCATAAACTTTTTTCTTCGTTTTTTCAGAAACAGCACTACCTGCAATAAAAACACGAGAAACAGTGGATTGAGAGACCCCCGCAAGTTTAGCGACATCTTTTGATGTGATAGTTTGCTTTACTGAATTCATTTTACACTTATAGAAATATTAACTAATAATCGATATTCATAATAATAATTTATCTTTTAAAATAAACCTCATTATAAATCGAGAGTGACATGTTCTAACACAAAAATATAAAAAAACCCGAGCTATTGAACTCGGGTTCTTATTGAATTACAACAAAATTATAATGTTGGGTTCATAATTTGTTGTGTACGTTCAAAAACATCAAGACCTTGCTGCTTTAACCAGTATGGTAAGTCAATTAATACCCAGTTCTCTGATAGCTTATCACCATCACGGTAATAAACATCGACAACTTGCATATCTGCACGAATCTCACCACCAGGTAAACCTAGGAAACCACCAATTGGCGTATTTGATAGGTTTGGCCAGCCAAAGAAGCAAGAGAAGTTACCTTCAGCAAAACGACAAACGTGACCGTTAAATTGCTTGTCTTTTAGGTTATTACGGAATGGCAGCTGATGCTGTTGTTGGTAACGAGGGATCGTATAAGATGCACCGATACCACACGGACCGTACCAAATCATATCCTTAGACCAGCTTATCTCAAGTACTTCAGGAGGACAGCCCATCGCACCACTTGCATTAAGTGCCGATAAATCATCAACCATCTTATTCACAAGTGCTAATGTCGCCACACCTTCTTCTTCAGGTGCATCGTCAAACAATAGACCGTCATGATTACGAGGACCTGGGTATACGAAATGTTTACCTGTTGATGGTGGTAGTGGGTAACAACCAGCTTCATCCATCATGCCTAGCAAATCAACAAATAAACCTGTTTTCGTGATCTTACCGTTTTCAACACAGTTAAATTCTACATAACGAACGTTCATGATCTTACCAGTAGGACGTAAACCTAAGAATTCAGCATCAAATAAGCCCATAAAGTGACCCATGCTCATTACCCACTGCTCACCGCTGATTTCATTAGTACCACCGATGAAGATATCTTGACGACGTTGCATACGTGTCATTGACTTCATAAGAGGCGCCCAGAAAACGTCTGCTGTTGCTTCTGCACCTTGCTGCTCACGGAAAGGATAAACACCGCGCCATAGATAATCTTTAGAAGTGAATGACTTTAATACTTCTGCAACGGTTTCTGGCGTTGCATTTTCCATTGCAGCAAAGTATTCACGAACAATACGCTTAGTTTCTTGATATTTTGACATGATAATTTCCATATTTAATCCGATCTGAAGTACTGGTCAGTATCGTTTATAATTTAAAATAACGTTGTTTAATTAATGAACTGTAATAACTTACACTGTTACTGCTTTGGGTGTTTTTTCTTTATAGAAAATGCCACCTTTTAATGTTTCAGGCAGTGTGAACCACAACAAACCAGCGATGATCCAAACAATAGGCGATCCCCACATTGCTGTTTCTAAATTCGTACGTTCCTGAATAAAGATAAGTACCATTGGTGCCCACATGCCGATAATTCGCCCACCGTGGAATAATGCTGCACCATAGCTACGTAAATGCGATGGGAATAACTCTGAGAAATAGCCTCCCCATACTGCTGATGACGATAAACCAAAGTTATAAATAAGACCTAAAATCGCTAACATATTTAGGCTACCAATCATCATATTACTTGGCGCAACAAAGAAAACTGATGCCATAATACCGGCTAGAATAAGACCAAATGCATTAACTTTACGTCCATATTTATCGGCAACAGCTCCCCAAATCCACGCGCCAAATAAAGATCCAAAAGCTGAGATAGAGAAAATAACGCCAATTGTTGCTCCATCAAAATGACGAACTTCTTTTAAATATGTAGTAACGAACCCACTAAAGAATTGATAACCGTAAAAATTAAGCCCAGCAAGTAATAAACACGACAAAGTAATTAGTCGATAAGGTTTACTTAGCATCTCTCCCCAAGAGCCTTTTTTCACTGATTCATTACTTGATGATGATTGTTCTTCTTCACCATAAGCAATCACTTTTTTATCGCTCGGCAATACAAAAATCATTAATACTGCAGCAACAAGTGGTGGAATACCGCCGATCCACATTAAACTTTGCCAAGGTGCATCAATACTTGCAATAAAGGCGGCATAAGCTCCCATCACCATTAATGCTACTGAGAACATAGAAGAAGCAAATGCTGTTAACTTACCTCGAACAGTTGGCGTAAATAAGCCAATCATCAAACTAACGGCAACGGTAAAGTAACCACCAAGAGACATACCAATAATGAAACGCATTAACGCCCACATTGCGTAATCGGTAAACAACATATTAATAATGGTTGCACCACCATTAAGTGCAGTGATCACTATCAACGTTGATTTTTTACCAAAATTACTTGCTACCCAAGCACAACTTAACGCGCCGATTAACGCACCAATTGATTGCCAAGTGTAAAATTGCGCTGTATCAGAAAGGGTAATACCATCATAGGCTTCAACAATATACGGGCGTACGTAGTCAATAATAACAAAGTTATAACAATAGAAAAAATAACCAACCAAAATAGCAAAATAGGCAGCTACCCTTTGAATCATCGGAACTTCGCTCATGTGTCTTTTAGCATTCATGACCGATAAACCTCTAATTTATAAAAAATTTATATTTAATTAAACACATTGAAAATAATTTATTAAATTTTCAAGTGCCTTAGCTTCGAGATAGATAATAATATTTTCTATAGTTAAAGATCCGTGATCAAAGTCGGCATAAAAATGAGTACGTACCCATTAATGCTATTTTAGCGAGTAAGATCACATATATTACATATAAATAGCAATGTGATCTTTTAGGCATATATGACGCAACATTAGTGACTGAAATCACAATTAAAATGATAAAAATCATGCTTAAAATCATTTACAGGTAATATCACAACAAAGATTAAATATATTAGAAATGTAGGAAAGCCAAGAATGGTTACGCACTCAAGTTTTGCAGTCATTGCGATATATCTATTATTAACAATACTCATTAGTTACTTAGTAAATAAACGTTATTGTGTAGGCGGTGATTTTTCTACTGGTGGGAAACAATTTGGGTGGTTTTCAGCTGGCATTTCTATTCTTGCGACATATATTAGCGCAATGACATTTGTCGGCATGCCTGGCTGGGTGTATAGCTCAGGAATGGAAGCGATGAGTATGCATTTAAACTATCCTATCGTGATATTTTTTGCAGTTCTTTTTTTTGTGCCTGTTTTTTATAAACTCAAACTAACGTCTATTTATGAATATCTAGAGCATCGTTTTGGGATCTATGCGCGAACCATTAACTCGCTGATCTTTATTTTAGTCCAATGCCTTTCCTCTGGGGTAGTACTTTACGCGATTGCCTTGATCTTAATTCAAGTCGTCCCAATCTCGATTTCAGAATCCATTATTTATATTAGTTTATTTACTGCAATTTATACTTATGCTGGTGGTATATCTACAGTAATTTGGACTGATATGCTGCAATCAACCATTCTCGTCATTGGTAGTATTGCAATTATGGTTTGTTTATTAATGGAAATAAATAGCGGCTTATCACTGACTCAAGAACATGTCAATATTATTAATCTTGATTTTGATTTTGGCGTTGATACAACAATATGGGCTGGCGTGGTTGCGGTCAGTTTTTTACATCTTAGTGTTTATGGCGCAAATCAGTTAATTATTCAACGAACCTTAGCAACAAAATGTGTAAAAACAGCACAAAAATCAATGCTTTTATGTGGTTATGGTGCTTTCTTTATCTATTTATTCTTTGCCGTACTCGGAGTTTTATTAAACATTTTTTATCAAAACCAACCTTTTGTAAATAGTAATGAAGTGATTCTAGATTTTGTCTTTAATCACACCAATCCATTAATTATTGGTTTAGTTATTTCTGCCTTAGCGGCTGCAGCAATGTCAACGCTTGATTCGACTTATAATTCGATCGCAACCGTAGCAACATTTGATATCTACAAACGTTTTATTAATAAAAACAAACCCAATCACCATTATGACAAAATCGCTCGAAAAATGAGTTTAGCCGCTGCGATTTTGGTGATCATTCCTGCTTTAACGGCAATTTCCAATGAATCAGTCCTAAAAACGATTGCCAGTTTAACCTCTATTTTTGTGGGGATTCGTTTAGGCTCATTTGTGCTAGGATTATTTTTTACTAAAGCAAATGAGAAAGGCGTTATCATGGGCAGCATTATGAGTATGATAGCTATCTTTATTGCTCGCAACGCTGATATTTCATGGCCTTGGTTTGCCCCCTTAGGTACAGGTGTTTTTATCTTCTTTGGTGTGTTCACCAGTTATATCTGGGGAGAAAATACCATTGAACAACAATCCTTTATTAAAAGCCAACGTACATTATTTGAAAAGCCAACCTCAAGTCACTACGGACTATTATTATTTGCTTTACTTACCATTGGTGCTTGTTCACTTTTCCCTAACTGGCTTTTAATGGTATTAACCGCAAAATAAAAAACGCAAAAAAAGCCCCTGCGCTCGGTACAGTGCAGGGGCTTTAGATAGTGACGGTAAACTTACGTTCACCAATAATAAATAACATCCTGTATATTTATTACTTTGTCCCTTGGTATTAGGCTGGAGACCTATAGAGACGGGAACCAGTAAGCATAAGGCCATAACCACATGCTATCGCTATGGTGATTTAGCCATAACACACGGTTAACGTTTTATTCCAACTGATTTAACGGCGCATTTGTTTCTGAGTTAATTCAACCGCACGTAATTGTGCCATTGCTTTCGCCAGATCCATTTCCGCCATCGCGAAGTTAACATCATCAGCATGCCTGTTGATATTTTCTTCTGCGGCGCGACGAGCTTCATCAGCGCGGGCTTGGTCGATGTCCTTCCCATGCATTGCCGTATCGGCAAGTACAGTTACTACGTTGGGCTGAACTTCAACAATACCGCCTGAGATATAAAGGATTTCTTCGGGATCCTTCAAATCTGTGACGAAGCTTGCCACACCAGGTTTTAAGCGGCTCAATAAAGGAGAGTGACCAGGGCGAATACCCAACTCACCATCGGAGCCTGAAACTGCCAGCGCGTGAGCTGGACCAGAGAACAACGGTCCCTCAGCACTTACGATATTGAGTTGGAACGTGTTCTCGGTAACGCCAATAGCCATAATGCCTCCTCAAGCCTTATAAGGTTTTCGCTTTTTCGAGTACATTTTCAATGCTACCGCAGTACAAGAATGCTTGTTCTGGAATATCATCATACTCACCGCTTAATAGGCCTTTAAAGCCTGCGATAGTCTCTTTAAGAGAAACGAAAATACCTTTTTGACCAGTAAATACTTCTGCTACGTGGTAAGGCTGAGTCAGAAAACGTTCAATCTTACGTGCACGAGATACTGTTAATTTATCCTCTTCAGATAATTCATCCATACCTAAAATAGCAATAATATCTTTCAATTCTTTATAACGCTGAAGCACTGTCTGTACACCACGAGCAACATCATAGTGCTCTTGACCAACAACCAATGGATCAAGCTGACGAGAGGTTGAGTCCAATGGATCAATCGCAGGGTATAGACCCAATGCGGCGATATTACGTGACAATACAACGGTTGCATCTAAGTGAGCAAAGGTCGTTGCTGGTGATGGGTCAGTCAAGTCATCGGCAGGTACATATACCGCTTGAATAGAGGTAATAGAACCCGTCTTAGTTGAAGTAATACGCTCTTGTAGTACCCCCATCTCTTCAGCCAATGTTGGTTGGTAACCTACCGCTGATGGCATCCGACCTAATAGTGCTGATACCTCAGTACCCGCAAGTGTGTAACGGTAGATGTTATCGATAAATAACAACACATCACGACCTTCATCACGGAAACTTTCCGCAATGGTTAAACCTGTTAATGCAACACGTAGACGGTTACCTGGGGGCTCGTTCATCTGACCATAAACCATGGCTACTTTATCCAGTACCCCAGCTTCTTTCATCTCGAAATAGAAGTCATTACCTTCACGAGTACGTTCACCAACACCAGTAAATACTGATAAACCTGAGTGGGCTTTAGCGATATTGTTGATAAGTTCCATCATGTTAACGGTCTTACCTACACCCGCACCACCAAACAGACCTACTTTACCGCCTTTTGCAAACGGACAAATAAGATCGATAACCTTAACGCCTGTTTCTAGTAATTCAGAGCTGTTTGACTGTTCTTCATAAGAAGGTGCAGCGCGGTGAATGGCATATTTTTTCTTTTCACCAATTTCACCACACTCATCGATTGGGGTACCCAATACGTTCATGATACGGCCAAGCGTTTCTTCACCAACAGGCACAGAAATTGGCGCTTTGGTATTAACCACATCTAACCCACGACGAAGACCGTCTGATGAACCCATTGCGATACAACGTACGACACCGCTACCAATTTGCTGCTGCACTTCTAATACAAGTGCGGCATGCTCACTGTCACTCAGGGTAAGCGCATCATATACACGAGGCACGCTATCTTGATTAAATTCAACGTCAACGACAGCGCCGATGACTTTGACAATCTTACCAGTACTCATTTGATGTCCTTAAAATTCTGTTTAAACGGCTTGTGCCCCAGCTACGATTTCACTTAGCTCTTGGGTAATTGCTGCTTGACGGGCTTTGTTATATACCAGCTGAAGATCATTAATCAGCTCGCCCGCATTATCTGTTGCAGCTTTCATTGCAACCATTCGTGCTGCTTGTTCACAAGCGATACTCTCAACGGCGCCTTGATAGACTTGTGATTCGATATAACGAAGCATCAACTCATTGAGAATCGGTTTAGGATCAGGCTCATAGATATAATCCCAACGACTTGCTTGATTAACATCTGCTGACGTTTCTTGTTCAAGTTCTGGATTAGGTAATAACTGGATTACCTTAGGCATTTGTACCATGGTGTTTACAAATTGGTTGTAAACTAAGAACAAGCGGTCAATTTTGCCTTCATCGAAAAACTCCAACATGGCATTAACCGGGCCTAAAATATCTTCAAGTTTTGGTGAATCACCAATACCTGATGTTTGTGCAATCACGTTGCCTAAACGATGGAAAAACGAAATTGCTTTTGAACCAATCAAGGTGGTATCGACATCAACCCCTTGATCTCGCCATTGGCGCATATCTGCCATGGCTTTCTTGAACAAGTTAATGTTCAAACCACCACATAATCCTCGGTCTGAGGAAATAATGATGTAAGCGACTCGTTTTACTTCACGCTCTTCAAGATAGGGATGCTTATATTCCAACGAACCGGAAGTTAAGTGTCCAATCACCTTACGCATGTTTTCTGCGTAAGGGCGGGTCGCTTCCATATTATGTTGAACTTTACGCATCTTACTTGCGGCAACCATTTGCATTGCACTAGTGATCTTTTGCGTATTTTGTACGCTAGCGATTTTAGTGCGGATCTCTTTTGCATTTGCCATGGTTAGCTCCTAGCTACATTCATACTATGTCGTCTAGACGGAAAATATTCGCGTTACATTAGTACGACTGCGTATCAACGAATGTTTTTAGAAGCTGATGCAAACTTGCTTCGATATCATCGTTGTAATTACCTGATTCATTAATTGAAGCAAGCAATTCTGCATGTTGACTCTTAGCAAATGCCATTAATGCTTCTTCAAATGCACCAATTTGAGATAACTCAACACTGTTCAAATAGCCTTTCTCTGCCGCAAAGATAGCGAGTGCTTGCTCCGCCACTGACATTGGTGAGTATTGCTTTTGCTTCATAAGCTCTGTTACTTTCTCACCATGATCAAGTTGCTTACGCGTCGCATCATCAAGGTCAGAAGAGAACTGCGCAAAGGCTGCAAGTTCACGGTACTGCGCGAGTGCGGTACGAATACCACCGGATAATTTCTTGATAATCTTAGTCTGTGCAGCACCACCAACACGTGATACTGAAATACCGGGATCTACCGCTGGACGTAAGCCTGCGTTAAACAAGTTAGTCTGTAAGAAAATCTGACCATCGGTAATTGAAATTACGTTGGTTGGTACGAATGCTGATACGTCACCCGCTTGAGTTTCGATGATCGGTAACGCAGTTAATGAGCCCGTTTTACCTGTTACTTCACCATTAGTAAAACGCTCAACATAATGTGAGTTTACACGTGAAGCACGCTCTAGTAGACGAGAGTGAAGATAGAAAACATCACCAGGATAAGCTTCACGACCGGGTGGACGTTTAAGCAATAGTGAAATTTGACGGTAAGCAACCGCTTGTTTTGATAAGTCATCATAAACGATTAGCGCATCTTCTCCGCGGTCACGGAAATATTCGCCCATAGTACAACCCGCATAAGGAGCTAAATACTGTAGCGCTGCAGCTTCTGATGCAGAGGCAACCACGATGATTGTATTTTGTAGAGCACCATTTTCATCTAACTTACGTACCACGTTAGCAATGGTTGATGCTTTTTGACCAATAGCAACATAAACAGAATAAATACCAGAGTCTTTCTGATTAATAATGGCATCAATCGCCATTGCTGTTTTACCCGTTTGGCGGTCACCAATGATAAGCTCACGTTGACCACGGCCGATTGGTACCATCGCATCAACCGCTTTATAGCCAGTTTGAATAGGTTGATCCACTGATTTACGGTCAATAACACCCGGAGCAATGATTTCTACCGGAGCGAAACCATCATTCTCAATCGCACCTTTACCATCGATAGGTTGACCGAGGGTATTTACAACACGGCCTAATAAACCTTTACCTACGGGTACTTCTAGAATACGACCCGTTCCCGTTACTTTCATGCCTTCAGCAAGGTCAGCATAAGGACCCATTACTACTGCACCTACAGAATGACGCTCTAGGTTAAGTGCTAACGCATAACGGTTACCAGGCAGTTCAATCATCTCACCTTGCATAACATCAGCAAGACCATTGATATTAATAATACCGTCACTTACAGAGACGATAGTCCCTTCATTACGTGCTTGACTGGTCACGTTGAAGGTTGCGATTCGTTGTCTAATTAAATCGCTAATTTCGTTCGAGTTTAGTTGCATATATATTACCTATTACGCCTGAAGGCTCGTTGCTAGTCGGTTGATAGAGCTTTTAAGCGTACCGTCAATCACCAGTTCTCCTGCATTGATCAGTATGCCGCCTATTAGCGATTCATCGATGTGGCAATCAAGCTCAACACTGCGATTTAATTTTTTCTGCAGCGCCTGCACTAAATTGGCTTGTTGTTGAATGCTTAATGGCTCTGTCGTAGTGACATGCGCAGTAACCATGCGCTCATAATCATCTTTAAGCTCATGAAACAATTCAGCAACTTGAACGATCACATTTAGACGTCCATTTTCAGCCATTACTTTGATCAGATTCTGGCCATGTTCGTCCAATAAACCTTCACAAACGCCCAAGAACATGTCAGTAAACGCTGCTGAATCGTTAGCACCAAACTGTTCGCTGTCTTCAATCTGCTGAGCAATGATTGGTTGACTAGCAACCGTTGCGGCGATGGTCAACATTTGCTCCCATTGTTCCAATGCCTGATTAGCAACTGCATAATCAAATGCAGCTTTGGCATAGGGCTGAGCAATGGTTAGTGGATCTGACATAATGTGCTCTCCGCTTACATATCCGTGATAAGTTTATTAACGAGATCGCGGTTAGCATCAGTATCCAAATTGCGATTAATCAGTTTCTCTGCAGTTTCAATGACCATATCGGACATTTCAGCACGTAGCTCCTGACGAATGCGATTACGTTCGCTTTCTAACTCTGCTTGACCTTGCGCTATAAGACGGGCTTTTTCTTTCACGCCTTCTGCTTGGGCATCTTCGATAATTTGAGCGCGACGCTTATTACCTTGCTCAACTAACTCACTCGCACTTTTCTTTGCATCTTCAAGAACTTTGGCACCATTCGCTTTGGCGATGTCGAGTTCTTTTGCTGCGTTTTCAGTATGAATAAGTCCATCAGCAATATCACGCTGACGTTGTTCAATTAACGCAGTAAGCGGCGGCCATACATATTTCATACATAACCAAACAAAAATCACAAAGGAGATCGCTTGGCCTAGCATGGTTGCATTTAAATTCATACCATCCTCACTATTTAAATAACGTTATGAAAAATAACGGTAGTTCTGGCTATTAAGCCACAGCAAAGATGATGTAAAGACCAATACCAACACCAATCATAGGAACCGCATCCACAAGACCCATCATGATAAAGAACTGCGTACGTAACATCGGCATAAGATCTGGCTGACGTGCCACACCTTCAAGATATTTACCCGCTAAGTTACCAATACCTGCTGCCGCACCTGCAGCACCTAGACCAATCAGTAGTGCACCAGCAACATAAAGAACTGCACTTACAATATCCATGAATGACTCCAAAAATTATTAAATAGTTAAAACATAAATCGAATTTAGTTTATTAATGCTCTTCTGTTGCCATCGCTAGGTACACAACAGTTAGTACCATAAAGATGAAGGCTTGAAGGAACACAATAAGAATGTGGAATAATGCCCATGGAACGCTAAGAGCCCATTGCATCCACCACGGCATCAACGCTATTAGGATGAAAATCATTTCACCTGCGTACATGTTGCCGAACAACCGAAGACCGAGAGAAATTGGTTTTGAAATTAATGTCACTAACTCCAAAACTAAGTTCACCGGATAAAGCCATGGACTTTCAAAAGGTTGCGTCGTGAGTTCTTTAATAAAACCACTTAATCCTTTCGCTTTTAAGGTATAAATTATGATTAACATAAATACACCAAGCGCCATCGACATCGGTACATTGACATCCGCTGAAGGTAATTCACGGAAATGCTCAAAACCAAGTAGACGAGCAAATGCGGGAATAAAATCAACCGGTAATAAATCAATGGTGTTCATTAAGAAAACCCACACAAAAATAGTTAACGCCAATGGGCCAATTAACTTATCTTTAGTTTGAAAAATTTCCGTAACGAGGTTGTTTACAAATTCATAAGTGATCTCAATGAAACATTGCAACTTACCCGGAACACCACTAGTTCCTCGAGAAGCAACATATCTAAAGACACCGATAAACAGTAAACCTAACAACCAAACCATGAACATGGAGTCAATGTTAATGCTCCAAAAACCCTTACCCACAGTGAAGAATGTTAGATGATGCTCAATATAATCGTGAGCGGTAGTTACTGATTCCACCTTACGTCATCCTAAATTGAGGTTTGTTAAGTATCGGAGTTAAAAAGCACCCTAAAAACGTAACGCTATAGGCCAGTAACATAACTTTGTTATCGACCGGTATAAAACGAGCCACAGCTAATATCATTAACGCGGTATAAACCCATTTAACCAACAAGTTAAGCTTGGCTAAATATCTAATATTAACGTCTTTATTTATCTTCAATTTATATGCCGCACTACCAAGTCCGAGCAATGAAGGAATAACAGCAATCGCTACACCTATAATCGCAGATTTCACACCAAACGTATTATTTGTAATACAAATGAAAATTATAAATAAAAATCCAAGTATTAATTGTCCGAGTAATATGATTTTTGCTGCAGAAAAAATATCGTTACACCCTGAGTCTGCTTTCATATTTAAATCCTCTACACCGTCTGTATCTTAACTATTACGGCTCCTTATCATACTTGTGTTTATTACAGAAAATATAAAACCATTAATTAAAGCTTATCAATACAATGTCACGCCAAAGCAACATGAATATTAAATCACTTCCAATTTATCGTTCATCTTAATAACAACCTTAAACGCCAATCTTATTAATTCTATTAACATAGAACCGTAATAATTAACACGACTTATTAATAGTGTTATTTTTCAATGCGTTTAAGCCTTCTATCCGCGGTATAAAATTTACGTCATCAGTTTTACGATAGCTATTAAAATAAATGCAAACAATGATTTCTATTTTTGGTGCTTGATATTGCAACCTAACTTTACATTATAATGTACATATTAAGCATAAGTAATCATTAACAGTTTGTAACTTATTTTCACAATAATTCGTTGTTCGCCTTTTTATTAACCTTCTAAAAAAAAACGTTATTTTCTCTGCTATTGAGGAAAATTCCTTTTAATATACGTTATTCAGCAATTCAGTTAAAACAGCACCGTTAACAAAAAAAACCATAATCAGCTCATTTTAGAAACAAAAACATAATGAAAAAAAAGAAAGATATCTTTATTACAAAAGCGGAAATTTGTCACCACCAACGATATAGCTATGCTTTTTTTGATTACATAAACGCCAAAACTAAAAGTACGATCACTTGTCCTATACATGGAAATTTCAATCAACGACCAGATGTTCACCTTGCAGGGCATGGCTGCCCAGCATGTTCAGGTAAACTAAAAAAGAATATTGATGATTTTATAACTCAAGCAACAACCATTCATCACAACAAGTATTCTTATGGGGGATTTATATATAAAGGGGCATTACAGAAAGGGGTTATATGCTGTCAAATTCATGGTAATTTTGAACAATCTCCTAATGCACATCTAGCAGGAAAAGGCTGCCCTCAATGCGCTAAAAACAGTCAGTATTCACAAACAACCTACATTAAAAAAGCAAATGCTATTCATCATCATAATTATCAATACTCCAATACAAACTATACCAACGCACTTCAAAAAATAGACATCATTTGTCTTATTCATGGGCCTTTCACTCAGCGAGCTGATGCGCATTTACGCGGTGATGGCTGCCCTAAATGTGCAAAAAAAAACCAGAAAAAGACGGTAAAACAATTTATTGTTGATGCAAAAAAAATTCATGGCAAGCGTTATAACTATTCATTATTTGAATACCATAACATGCGTACAAAAGGCATTATTATTTGCAGTATTCATGGCCCTTTTTTTCAATTACCTATCAACCACCTTGCTGGTAGTGGATGCCAAAAATGTGCTCTACAACGAAGGAAAAAGATCAAGAATATAAATAAACAACCACCCATCAAATTATTACAACCTTATTAGAGCACTTAAGATAATCGTTTGTTTTATAATTAAAGACAAAATCCAAAATATTATTTTTATTATATAATAAGCATAATATTAAAAGGTGGATAACAAGAACCGTGTACTTTAAAATGTAAGCGTTTACTATTTTTAAATTTACCATTAATAATGCAATTGAATAAGACTTAATCTTAATGAGAAAATTTCAATAAACTTAAATATCGTCTTAATCAACTTGATCTATATTGATATGGCTATTCTTCCGTTCGATCAGTACTTATAACACTAAAAACGACACTGGGTGATCTGGTCATTGTCAGTTACACTAACGACGAATAACTCAATATTTTAAATTAGTCACTCAGACGGCATATACCATGACACAAAAAAATAACCCACTACACGGCATTACTTTAGAAAAAGTATTGATAGAACTTGTCGAGCACTATGGATGGAATGAACTCGGAGCACGGATTAACATTCGTTGCTTTAACGATGATCCAAGCATCAAATCAAGCCTTAAGTTCTTACGTAAAACTGAGTGGGCACGCACTAAAGTTGAAAACCTGTATCTCGATATGGTTCGTTAACGATCAGAACTAAAAAACTGCTACATTCTTAACTCATTGAGCTAAAAATGTAGCGGCTTCTTATATTATGAGACTTAAACTCGATGTTTATCAGCATAAAGGTTACAACAACTGTTAGGCGGAACAGTGATTAAAATGACTTATTGTAACTGTAAAAACGTGATCGCTTGTGGTTTTTCGGCAAAGGTAAAATATTGAATATCTATATCCCGAAAAAGCGCATCTTCAATTTTAACCACTTTTTCTATCCAGCCAGCATCAGCAACCACCGCAACTTGAGTAATATGCTTTAAACCTGCATGAATCAAGTATTTTAACTCTTCAATAATTGCGGCTAATTCAATACCAGAAAAGCTTTCAATTTCTTCATAGATCACGATCCCACCATGATCAACAGTCTTAGCTTCAGCATCCATTAATACACGCTTCATATCATCTTCTGTCACTTTACCTGACAACGTAAAAGCTACCGCATTTTTAATACCAATATCGATCATAGTTAACATGTAACATTCCTTATTTAATCGTGCATCAATATGTTTAATTACTATGCTCCTTTATCTATACAGCTTCAGCTACTAAACGTTGTTTTTTACTCAATATCACATTGCAGCAATAATAATCAAACTGTCTTAATATTCATTAGAATAGTTACCCACTTTTTTTGTGGATAACATCAAATTATTTAAAATAATCAAATAGATATTGTTTTCAATAGTAAATATTCAAAAATAAAAAAGCCGCACTATGTCAGTGCGGCTGGGATGTTGCACTCAATGTACTTACATGGCACATCAAGTTTGTTACGCTTCGTCACTCATTACGTTGAGCTTGGCGTGTCCGATAACTATGTATGGACCATATTTTGACGAAGAAGCAAGATTTTTACGGTATTGCTATCCAAATTGTTAACAACTAAGAGTGTTACCTTAGAAGCTTTTACGTATTTCACTTACTGTTACGCGTTGCAACTTGATTGTTATTAATAACGGGTTGAATAGGTCTACTAACAACAACCGGGACCTGAATCCCTGAGTTAGATGAAAACAGCTTGTTTCCTCCGTAAGCTCGATAATATATCTCAGTTCAGGTTAATTAAACTATGGTAGACAAATCGAAAATAGGCAAATTTAAAAGTATAATATTTATCAAAAGATAGACTCAATCACTCTCTTTACCTATAAATAAATTTAAAAATCAAAACGTTAATAAAAGCAGAATAAAATACACTTCAAAAAAAATCAGTAACAATATAATAACGACACGTATTACCAATAACGCTATACATAATTAATTTTTATAATTTTATTGCTTTCTATAAAAACACACTCATAATGTTAGAGTATTACCATTTCAAACACCTCAAAAATGAAATCAAAGATTTCCCATCAAATGTTCAAAAACGTGACCTAACAATAAGATTTAAAATTCCACAAAAAAACTAGGAAAAATTCTTAATCCATTTATCAAAAGTATCGGTATCGTCTCGCCATAGTGATTTGTCTTAATTAAAACAAATCTTATTTAAGCCCTAATGAGATTCAGCCGATGGAATTATCAATACTTAAACGAGTCCGTAAGCCTACGCTTGACCTATCGCCAAAAGAACGTCGTAAACTATGGTTTTCTCCTTTTTTAAAATCCTATTTAGTAGTTTTCGTTAGTTACATGGCCATGTATTTGGTCCGTAAAAACTTTAATATTGCTCAGAATGATATGATTTCTGACTATGGTATGAGTTTAACTCAGTTAGGTACCATTGGTCTTGGATTTTCAATTACTTATGGTGTTGGTAAAACCATTCTAAATTACTGGTCTGGTGGTAAGAATGCTAAAAATATTCTTCCTTTAGGTCTACTATTATCAGGTTTTTGTATTCTTGGTATGGGCTTAGTCATGGGACCAAGTTCTAGCCAATTTATTATGATGACCATCCTTTATGCAGCATCAGGCTTTTTCCAGTCAGGCGGCGGTTCTAACTCTGTCGTAACCATTACCAACTGGACGCCCCGTAATCGTCGTGGTCTAGGTGTTGGCTTTTGGAATATTTCACACAATGCAGGTGGTGCTTTAGCTGCTGCTGTGGCTATGTTTGGTGCGGATTATTTCTTTGGTGGTGATGTAAAAGGGATGTTCATTTTCCCAGCCGTAATCGCTATTATTATTGCAATTATCGGTTTCTTTATGGGCAACGATAGCCCAGAAGCTTATGGTCTTGGTACAGTAGAAGAGATTTTTGAAGAGCCAATTTCAGAAGAAGATAATGCAGTTAAAGAAAACAAATTAACTAAGATGCAAATCTTTAAGAAATATGTTCTCTTTAATAAAGTAATCTGGCTACTTTGTTTTGCTAACGTGTTTCTTTACATCGTACGTAGTGGTATTGACCAATGGTCAACAGTTTACGCGCACCAAATTTTAGGTTTCTCTAAAGATGTAGCAAACTCAGGCTTCACCATGTTTGAAGTCGGTGCATTAGTTGGTACGTGTTTATGGGGGCTATTATCCGATTTATTTAATGGCCGTCGTGGTGCTGTATCATGTTTTGCTCTAATTTGTATTGTATTTACCTTAGGGTATTATCAGCATGCAGATTCGATCTTTGCTTACAAAGCATCACTATTTGCATTAGGTTTCTTAGTCTTTGCACCTCAACTTCTTATTGGTGTTGCTGCAATTGGTTTTGTACCAAAACAAGGCCTAGCTGCCGCAGATGGTGTAAAAGGAACATTTGCTTACCTAATTGGTGATTCATTTGCAAAAATTGGTCTTGGCTATATTGCCGAAGGTAATCCTTTCTTTGGCCTTGATGGCTGGACCGGTACTTTTGCTGCAATTAAAGCAGCGGCAATAGCTTGTTGCGTATTAATGGCCATTGTTGCTTTATTTGAAGAAATTAAAATCCGTAAATTAGCACAACAACCAGTAGCACATTAATATATTTAATTAATAAAAAAACGCCTATAATATATAAATTATAGGCGATTTTTTATCTTATTAATTAACATTAAAAATTAATATAAAAAAGATACTTTTAGTTAAAGTATATACAAAATTAAAATTACCACCAAAACTAGAATGGACTAGATTCAGAATAAATATCGATGACAATTAGGTTATGAAAAAAATTATTTATAAACGAATAATAAATATCAACCTCTAGCATTTATATTATTACAATTATCAATGATTAGATGATTCAATACTCATCTGAAGTACATCTTCACCAGCAACAGCAAAATGTAATTCAATCCCCCCTTTTGATGTTATATTTTTTATTAACTTAATATCATGCTGGCTATATTGTTTTAAAATAAGCTCATGAAGTTCTGAAATGAGTTTCTCTTTATCCACAACTGTTGCTTTTTTCTTGCTTTCAAACCACATAAAAACAATTCACATACTGATTATAAACACAGTAATAATAAACCAAAACTATCGTTATCAAAAACACACAATCGTCACTAAGCATTAACAAGATCACAAATGTAATGATTTAAAATAACATTTGAGTCATTTATGGTTATTTATCTTGAAATGGGCTTTTTCGCACTCATAGTACTTATCTTAAATAAACCTTATCATAATGAGATTATGAATAAGCATAAAATTATTGCCTTTCATTTATAATCCAGTTAAACCCCAACAGCCAAATATTTACACTATAAGTATTAATTACACTTACTTGTTATTAGACGTTATATTTTTCTCGTGCTAACAATTAAATGCCATTAAAGTAAAATTACGATTAATAAATATAATTTTTCATTATTATTTAATTTTGATAATTACTAACAAATACTTAACCTCTAATAATAAATAATATTTGACGATAGCTATCAACCTCTATATAAGTGTAATTGATTTCTATTTACATTTATAACTTATTATAAAATTAATAACGTTAATATACTTTTAATCTCAGATTTATTAGTGATTTCGTTCTATTATCATATTCTGTTCGGAGAAATAATAATGGCAAATAGTATTGCCTTATTGGGAAACCCAAACTGCGGAAAAACGACCCTGTTTAATATTTTAACGGGTTCAAGACAACGTACCGGCAATTGGGCGGGCGTAACTGTTGATAAAAAAGAAGGCATTTATCACTATCAAAATCAAACCATTACGGTGGTAGATTTACCAGGAATTTATTCTATGAGTTCCTTTGATGAACAAGGATCTCTTGATGAACAGATTGGATGTGAATATATTTTAAGTGGTGAAGCAGATCTTGTAGTTAATATTGTTGATGCCGCTAATATTGAGCGAAACCTTTATCTAACATTACAATTACTTGAGATGAATGTGCCCTGTCTGGTTGTGCTTAATATGCTAGATATTGCTCGTCAAAAAAATATTGTTATTGATAGTGAAAAATTATCGGCTCAACTTGGTTGCCCTGTAGTCAGTTTAATCGCCAATAAAAATAAAGGTATCGAACCATTAAAAGCAGCGATAGACAAACAACTACTGACTCCTCAATTATCTCAATTTAAAACATACTTTCCTGCGCCACTACAGCAAACTATCACACAATTAGCTGCTGATTTTCCTGATAAATTAATTGCAGACGACAATAAACAATGGTTGGCATTAAGATTACTAGAATCAGATATTTCAGCACAACGCCATGTCATCAATACAGATATTCCAAATCGCGTAACACACTATCAACATTCACTTTATCAGGCATACCATGAAAATGCTGATTTACTAATTGCAGACTCTCGCTATCAAGCTGTCGCGACTCTCGTCAATCAATGTACTTCCCATGAACAAGCAACTCAGCACAAATTAACCCAATGGATTGATTCGATAGTTCTTAATCGTTATTTGGGGATCCCCATCTTTTTGTTCGTCATGTACTTAATGTTTTGGTTTGCAATTAATATTGGCGGTGGGCTTCAACCTATTTTTGATCAAGGTTCAGCCGCCATCTTCATTCATGGCACTGCATGGCTATGCCAATATCTCGGTTTACCCGTTTGGTTAACCGCCATTTTATCACAGGGACTGGGGGGCGGTATTAATACGGTAATGCCTTTTATTCCTCAAATAGGATTAATGTTCTTATATCTTTCGGTATTAGAAGACAGCGGCTATATGGCGCGAGCGGCCTTTGTTATCGACCGTTTGATGCAATCAATAGGCTTACCGGGTAAATCATTTGTACCACTCATTGTTGGATTTGGTTGTAATATTCCATCAATCATGGCTTCACGTACGCTTGAAACACCAAGGGATCGTATTCTAACCTCAATGATGGCGCCTTTTATGTCTTGTGGTGCTCGACTGGCCATTTTTGGCGTTTTTTCTGCTGCGTTTTTTCAAGGAATGGGTAGTTTGATTGTTTTTTCTCTCTACTTATTGGGCATTTTAGTTGCCGTACTCACTGGCTTTATATTAAAGAAAACGTTATTAACGGGCGAACCATCGCCTTTTATCATGGAATTACCGACATACCATGTACCAAGCGTTAAAACGACATTAATCCATAGCTGGAGCCGTCTACGTGGCTTTTTAGTCAAAGCCTGTCGATTGATTATTCCTATTTGTATGATAGTGATGGCACTCAATAGCGTTACATTCTCAGGACGCGTTATTGAACCTGGCCAACAACAACAATCTGCATTATCTGATATTGGTCGTTGGATCACACCAGTACTATCACCACTTGGTGTCAACCAACAAAATTGGCCAGCAAGTGTTGGTTTATTAACGGGATTCTTAGCTAAAGAAGTCGTTGTTGGTACGCTTAACACCCTCTATAGTGCTGAATTAGCCAATAAACAACTCATCGATGGCTCCCACAGTTTCAATTTAGCTGCGGAATTGAAAACGGCATGGCAAGATACTATTGATGGTGTCATAAATAGTTTTTCGTTTACCACCTTAAAAAATCCGATCAAAGCCAGTGAAGCTGATGGCACAATGAATACGACAGCGATGGGACAAATGCAGCATCAATTTGGATCGATGGCCGGTGCATATGCTTATTTAATCTTTGTTTTATTATACGTACCGTGCGTATCGACAATTGGGGTTATCGCTAAAGAAATTGGACGCAATTGGGCTTGGTTTTCTACTTTCTGGGGAATTGCGGTGGCTTATGCATTAGCTATCAGTTTCTATCAAAGCGCTACATTTATGGCGCATCCAACCACCTCTATCGGTTGGGTGATTTTTGCGATATTACTTGTCACTAGTTTCATTATTGGGATTCGTTCTTTAAGTCATAAAGTTAACTGGCAAATGTCAATGCCAACCACGGTTCCACAACATAAAAGTGGAGGATGTCACTAATGATCACCTTAATTGCCGTAAAAAATGCAGTGCGAACAGCAAAGATTATTTCACTGTCTCAACTCAGCCAGCAATTTGATAATGAACCACAATGGCTGTTGGTTTTACTTGATGATTTAATAAAAAGAGGAAAAATAGCGCGGTGTGAAGTAATAAACACATGCAATCAAGAATGCCAAGGATGTCAAACAGCAACCTCAAATATAAATTATCGCTGGTGTGGCGATCAGATACTGAGCGTCAATATTAAATAGTAGTAATGATGCCGCTCTAAAAAACAACACTAAAACAACCTTAATCTGTTGATATCAGTTATAAATATTAATAGCTTAAAAAGCAAAACGGCTTTGAACATATGTCCAAAGCCGTTTTCCTGTTCACTATATTCTGCGTTCCACTTCAGAATATCATCTTAGCGTTCCGGCCTAAGATGGTCACAACTACTTATGCTTCCGCATTGAGTAGTGCTAGTGATTGCTGCGCAATCACAAATTCTTCATTGGTTGGAATAACCATTGCTAACGGCGTATTTGGCTGGCTAATAATGCCTTCAGCACCAAATCGCGCAGCTTCATTACCAGCGACATCTTCACGGTAACCAAAAATTTTCAATAAACGCATAATTTCACGACGTACAGGTAAAGAATTCTCACCAATACCACCAGTAAAGATAATGCCGTCTAGTTCATCTAGTGCAACCATGTACGAAGCAATATATTTTGCAGCACGGTAGCAGAAAACGTCAAACGCAAGTTTAGCGTCATGATTACCCGCTTCCATCGCTTCAATAATACCGCGACAATCACTGGTTAAACCTGAAACACCTAAGAAACCAGAGTTACTAACAAGTTCTTCATGTAGGCGTTCAGGCGTCCAACCTTTTTTCAATAAATATTCTAAAATACTTGGATCAATATCACCGCAACGCGTACCCATCATTAGGCCAGCAAGCGGGGTGAAACCCATTGAAGTATCAATACTCTCACCATTTTTAACAACACATACAGATGCGCCATTACCAAGGTGAACTGAAATAAAGCTTGATGCTTCAACAGGTTTATTAATGCGTTTTGCCGCTTCACGAGTAACATAATAATGGCTCGTACCGTGAGCGCCGTAGCGACGAATATTATATTGCTGACAAACTTCTTTAGAAATTGCATATGTATATGCTTTTTCTGGCATTGTTTGATGGAAAGCCGTATCAAACACAGCAAACTGTGATAATGAAGGAAAAGCTTTTGCCGCTGCGCGCATACCCAAAACATGAGCTGGATTATGTAGCGGAGCTAAATCACTCAACGCTTCAATATCTGCCATTACTTGCTCATCAACATGAACAGTAGAATTAAACTTAGTTCCACCATGTACAACTCGGTGACCAATTGTCACGATGTCATCTTTCATACCAAGTTCATCAACTAAAGCAACAATACGATCAATTGCTTGTTGATGATGACCGTCAAGGCCATTGAGTTTGAATTCTTGCTTTTCACCGTTAACTTTCCAGCTAACAATTGCTTCAGGAAGATTAAAACACTCACCAAGACCACTTAACGTAGCTTCACCGGTTACTGTATCAATCAATGCAAATTTAAGTGAAGAACTACCAGAATTGATTACAAGAACTAAAGAATTGCTCATGGTTATCTCATCAGAATATTTAAGGGCGAATTTCGGATTTATTAACAACATCCAGTTTTTTTATTTACTCAGCTCAATGCGTAATTTTCATTTTACTCAGTAACTCTATTCTACCCCATACTACTCAATTTTTTTTTAATGTCTCAACTTTTGTTTCAAAAACCGCTTAAAAATTTGAATTTTACTGGTTTAGATCAATTTAAAGACTAAAAATCGATTTAATTCGCATAAATCTGCACCATTTAATCAAATTAAGTTGAATTTAATGTGTAAATTTTTTCATAACTTAAGCCGTCATTAATCATGAAACATGAAATTTCAATCAAAAAGCACAAGAAAACGCCACTATAGCGCCATTATTCAAATTGAGTGATGGTATAGACTTAATAAAAATAATATTACCAGTTATGCATTCTTACAGCGAATACAAAATAGTAAGAAAACATTACCGATCACAAACAATTCACTTTTTTTAAAATAAATAACAATTTATTCATCTACAGACAGATCATCCATTGCTATATAATAATCATATAGACGTTCAATATCGGCACTACACATAATTTTTATTGCGGCTTTTAACTGTGATTGCGACCAATTCCACCATTGCATTTCAAGTAATCGCGTAATTTGTGATGCTGTAAATCGTTTTTTAATACATCGCCCGGGGTTACCCACAACAATTGAATAAGGTTCAACATTTTTAGTGACCACTGCACGAGTTCCAATAACCGCACCATCACCAATAGTAACACCGGGCATAATCACGCATTCAGCACCTAGCCAAACATCATTACCAATAATTGTATTACCCGCTCTTTCAAAGCCGTTTTTTACACCATCACCAAACTCAGCAAAATCAAACGGAAAAGATGAAATCCAATCATGTCGATGACCTTGGTTCCCCGCCATCATGATCACAACCCCACTGGCAATTGAACAGAAACGACCAATAATAAGTTTATCAACGTCACCAAAAATACCTGATTGCCACACTTCATTACTTGATTTATCACCTAACAAATAATGGACACATTGATCTTCAAAATGATGTTGATGATAATAACCTGAATAATAACTATAATCGCCCACCTCTATATTAGGATTAGTGATATGTTGTTTAATTTCATAACCGCCAATCCAAGATGGAAATATATTCAACGTCATAACTCACTCCTTGATACTCAACATTTACTGCAAAACAGCATATTATAACTACAATACTAATTATGATGGATCAACAATGACACTTAACCATTTATACAATGCCTACCTAGGTGAGCTTTATGGTATCAGTTTTTTTACCACGTTTATTGAACAGTATAGTGACCCTAGCCATAACAACAAATGGCAAGCTTTATTAGATATAGAGATACTAACAGCTAAAAAACTGCAACAAGCATTGACACCATTAGGTCTAACGAACCCAGGTAATGATCAAAAGATGGCACAAATGGCACAACAAGGTGTAGATGATGCAAATAAATGGCTTCACCTGCCATGGGATACACTTATTGATACAATGGTTATTTGGGTTGCCCCCTACCAGCAACGCTATCAGCAACAGGCGGAGAATGCTCAGCAACACCAAGATTTATTTACACTAGTTGCAGATCATGAGAATGCTATTTATGCTTTTTTAGTGGCAGAACAAGCTAAATCATTCGACAGCCTTCAAATATTACAACGCTTTATTGATAGTCATACCTAAGTAACTAAATAGTATTTTGCTAGTAAGATAACGATTTGATTATAGTGCTATTTAATTGTTACTTGATAACTGACTTGAGCGGTAATACCAGCTTCAAGTTTACCTAATAATTGCCAAGTAATCTCACCTTGATATCCCGAACGATTAAAACCATTAGGAGTCAATATTTGGCAATTTAGGGCTGACGGTAAATAGCCATCATTACAATTGATGGTTGTTACTAATGTTGTAAAGCGAGGCACAGAAGCAAAAATATTGATATTTGAAATCGCATAGCTAGAACTATTGGTAATGTAAATATTGTATTCAATAATGTCACCCGGTTTAGCATCAACCAAGGTAGATGATTCACTATGTTGCGAAATATTGGTCACAGTTTTAGTTAAAGCAACATGCTGAAAGCTTGATGAAAAAACACTATAACTAGTTAAATTTAATACGGAAAAAATTAAAAAACCACCTATAGACTTCAACATAACTCCACCTTTGTAGAGATAATTTTATTACTTCTGATTTTATTGTCTCATTAATTATCCATTGTCTTATTTTTAAGAATAAAGTAATAAAAGCAGTAACGGAAAGATGATCAAGATATGATTTTTTACGGAGAATGTAATTTCAACTAAAGCCAATTGGCCAATAATGAAATAAATTAAGCATATAGCCACTCTAAATTGAGCATATCTTCAATAGCGATAAAACAAAAACAACTAATAAACAATAAGTTAAAAATAAAGCTATTAAAATTTGCGCAACACCTTGATCATCGTTCCAATAACAATAGCCCCTTTCCTGATAGGCTCCTATCGCAATAAAACATACATCCCATAACCTGATTACCACTATTTAACAGCCACTGTTAAATTATCTCCTATACTTTAAGATATTGAAGTATAGGAGTGACGTTATGCCTAAGAATTCAATCCAATTTCAGAAAGGCTTTTCTATACCCGAATTTATGCAAATGTATGGGACAGAAATTCAATGTAGAGAGCGTTTATTTAATATTCGATGGAAAAATGGTTACGTTTGCCCTACCTGTGCTTCTAAAAGTTATTGTGAACTTAAATCGCGGTCATTATATCAATGTAATAAGTGTCACCATCAGACATCATTGACGGCAGGTACTTTATTTTCCCATTCAAAATTACCGTTAACTACTTGGTTTTTAGCTATTTATCTCATCACACAAGATAAAAACAGTATTTCAGCATTAGAGCTAAAGCGTAAATTAGGGGTTTCTTATAACGCAGCATGGCGAATAAAACATAAGCTCATGCAAGTGATGAAAGAGCATGATGATAATCGAAAGTTAGGCAATATCGTGCAATTGGATGATGCATATATTGGAGGTAAACAAAAAGGAAAGCGAGGACGTGGTGCCAAAGGTAAAACACCTTTTGTATCAGCGATCTCTTTGAATGAAGAAGGTCATCCTATTTATATGCGGCTAAGTGTTGTTTCTTGTTTTAAAAAACAAGAAATTATAGATTGGGCTAAAAAGCATTTACAAGAAAAAACGTTAGTCATATCAGATGGTTTACCCTGTTTTAATGGTCTGTTAGCAGCAGATATTATTCATGGTTCATTACCAAAAAATGGTAAAGAACTTCACCAATATGAAGCTGCATTTTATTGGGTCGATACCATGATTGGTAACGTTAAAAATTCGATAAAAGGGACATATCACGCAATTAGAGAAAAGCATATTCCTCGTTATCTTGGTGAATTCTGTTTTCGATTTAATTATCGGTTTCGAGTTGAAGATATATTCAATACGCTAATTAAATGTGGTGCAAAATCACCACCGATGCCAGAGAAATTATTAACGCTGGCTGAGTCTCGGTGGTAATCAGGTCCCATAATGTATAATTATTCATTTTTATTTATAATTAATTTTAATAAATTGCTAGAAAAATCTTATAAATAAAATAAAATCATCTATTTTTACATAGTTATTCTAATTTATGCATGCTAACTATTATTAGTATATTTTTTATTAAAATAAAAATATCATATTTATACTTGGCACTAAAAAATATTTTTTACTATTACACCATATAATAAACAATATGATTTATATAAAAACAGTTAATTTATAAACAATATAAAAAATAAAAATAATGATATGAAAATTTTATATCACTATTTTCATATTTTATAATTTTACTCTTATACCGGTTTAAAGAATAAATTCGATAATGATAACGATAATAAATTAGGTTTTCATAAAAAGATCATCTAGTATTATAAATATCTAAAAAAGCAAAAATAGCGCTCACTTATCAATACTAAACCAAAATGTCAACGGGTGATTTCCCCCCTATTTTGTTGTCTTCAGCTTAGATATAGTTACACTATTAATATTTAACCAATTGGTAAATATTAATATTTATCCGAAAGGATAAAATCAATAAGAGTTGTAATCTGATTTTCAAATAACAATACTTATTGATTATCTCTTCTACACGTCGTACAGGATCAAACTCTTAAGAGTTAATATCTTGTTTTTGCCGATCTCTATGATCGGCTTTTTTTTATTAAATAAATTTTCGCAGATGAAATAAGCATTTTATGCTATATATACATTTACCTAATGTAATAAACTCATTACAATTAACGAAAATTATAATTAATAATAGACATAAAGCTTATAATAAATGGACACACATAGTATTCACCCCTCATTAGATATTTTGAATCAATTACCTGGTTGTTGGGGTTGTAAAGATATCAATTCAGCTTTTGTTTATGTTAATGAGGAATACTCTAAAATAATAGGTTTTAATAACCCACTTGATTGTATTGGTTTCACTGATTTTGATATTCCGCATTTAAGTGAAAAATATGCATATATATTTCAACAACAAGATTTACAAGTAATGACAACTGAAAAACGGTTACGCATACTTGATATTCACCCATATGCGGATGGAGCTTGGCGAGCACACTTATTTACAAAAACAGCATGGAGAGATAATAACAGCAAGATCATTGGAACCATCTTTTCTGGTATCGAATTAAAAGATACATCTTTACTTGAGATAGGCCATTGGCTCTGTCGTACTGATACAATCAAGCAACAACAAGAAAAAAGTAATCATTTCAATAATTCCCCGCTAAATATTTTGCTAAATACACGCGAATCAGAAGTATTATTTCTACTTCTATATGGGAAAAAACCACAATATATATCTAAAACATTGCAATTAGCGGTTAAAACTGTTGAAAACTATGTCGTTCGATTACGCGACAAATTCAATGCTAATTCAAAAGGTGAATTAATTGAGTTAGCACTTGATGCTGGTTTTGGTTCTCATATTCCAGAAAGTATGCTGAAAACTCAACAATCGATTATCTTACGTGAATATTAATAATAATAATTAGCGGAGTACCACATTACTCTGCTAATTTATTAAGTTATGGCGCTAAACGTTCGATATCCCAGTCATTATTTTTACGGCGCAAATAAATAAAACGATCATGTAACCGATGTTCACCACCTTGCCAAAACTCAATCGACTCAAACTTCACTCTATACCCTCCCCAAAAACTAGGAAGTGGTACTTCACCTGCAGAAAATTTTTGTTTTAATTCTAAAAATTTCCCTTCTAAAGCCTGACGAGCAGAAAGACGTGAGCTCTGTTTACTTGCCCAAGCAGCAATTTGACTTTCTTTAGGCCTACTTGAAAAATACTTCATAACATCAAGTGTTGATAATTGTTCGACATATCCCGTCACATGAACTTGGCGCTCAAGCATAT
Organism: Photobacterium toruni; assembly: GCF_024529955.1. Classification (NCBI taxonomy): domain Bacteria; kingdom Pseudomonadati; phylum Pseudomonadota; class Gammaproteobacteria; order Vibrionales; family Vibrionaceae; genus Photobacterium; species Photobacterium toruni. The sequence goes on along the minus strand of NZ_AP024855.1, from coordinate 777,885 downwards.
GCCATGGAAAATGTAAGCTTATTTTATTATTTATATGTAAGTGTTCAGCCTTACGGCTACTTAAATTAGTATAAAAAACGAACCCCTTATTATCGAGATCTTTTAATAGCACAATTCTCTGAAAAGGTTGACCATCAGCATTAACCGTTGCAATTGTCATCGCTGTGGGATCGGGCAAGTTGGCATCAACAGCCTGTTGTAACCATTGATTAAATAAAACAAGAGGTTCTGATGGTAAATTATCACGACGTAAACCGCCTTTGGTATATTCTCGACGAATATCAGTTAAATCCATTTTCTATCTCCTTGTTCAAAAAACACTTAATAATAAATACCTACATCATCATGAAAAGTAAAATAATAGTCTTTGAAAAATGAAAACTGCCATTTGTTGCAAAAAGAAATGGATACATTTAGCGAAAAAGAACTTTTGTTGATAAACAATCAACTGTATATCGCTGAGTTTTGATAAATTATATCAATTAGATATCTTCATATTCAGCACCTCTATCAACAAGTTATTCATTGAGTGCTGCACTTAACTTCTTTTTGGTGCTCAAATTATGACACTTTTCAAACGACAAGTTATTAGTCTAACCGTATTAGTTTGCTCTGTTATTAGTGCAGTCACTGCACAACAACTTTATTCAAGCTATTCAACATTAAAACATCAACATATCATAACGTCACAAATCGATATTAATCGAGCCTTAGAGATATTACCTCAAGCACTTACAAAACTAAATACTCCAATAATATCAAACGCTCAAGAGAAAAGATTACTAACTATAGTTAATCACCTCTTTTCAAATAATAACTATAGCCAAATTAGTCTAATATCAGCTGATGCTCGTCAACTTATCCGTCAAGATAACGTTGTATCACCGCTTCATTCACCAGCATGGTTTCAATATATCTTTGATATACCATCACATACTGAACAGCGAATCATTGAACATGAAAAGCAATCACTCGGTTTATTAACAATAACAGTACAACCAACACTTAGTTATCAACAATTATGGCAGATAAGTACTCAAACTGTATTATCAAGCCTAGTTATTGCACTAATATCAAATTTGCTTATTGGTGTTATTTGTTTGAAGAACTTCTCGACCTTAAGAAGGTTAACCGCAAGAGCTAAAACAATCGATAATTTAAATCAGGCTCCCCTCTCTATACCTAATGAATCAGATTTAGCTATTATTGTGCGAGCTTTCAATCAAATTTGTTATCAATTAGACACTAACTTTAAAAACCAAGCTGATGAAGCGATGAAATTAAGACAACAGGCGTATCTTGATACCATCTCTGGTCTTGGTAATCGCAGTTTCTTTATCCACCAACTGAGTTCATGGCTCAATGAATCACATAAAGGAGGATTAGGACTAATTCAAACTGATTTGATCAATGAGTGTTATCAAAATGAAGGATTTAAGAAAGGTGATGAGCTAGTAAAAACAATAGCAACACGATTAAATGAAGTATTATTCTTTAATGATGCAACACTTGCTCGCTTATCCAAAGATGAATTTGCTATTCTCATTCCTAACATATCCATTGAAAAACTAAAAGTTTGTAGTAAAGCATTAGTTAATATTTTTAACCATTTAAGTACTGATACTATTAATGACAATGTTGCCATCGGTTTGGTCTTTAATGAAAAGAAAAGTACACCAAGCCAAATATTAACCCTACTGGATAATGCCCTAACACAGGCAAAAATAATGCCGCATGAATCAGTAGCACTTATTAAAGATATAAATAATCAAACAACGCTAGGCAAGCAACAATGGAAAGCATTACTAGAAGAAGCAATCAGTGAAGATTTATTTACTTATAAATATCAACCCGCCACCCTATCAAATGGAATAAATTATCATTATGAAGTTTTCACCGCTATTAAGAAAAATAATAACTATTATTCAGCAGGTATGTTCTTAGGTGCGATAGAAGATTTAAAAATAGGAAGTTGGTTTGATCGACATGTTATTGTTGCAATCATCAATAAATTAAACGCCGATAGAGCAAGTGGACCTTTCGCAATAAATATTACAAATAGTTGTATTAACGATCCAAGCTTTATTCGGTGGTTAGATAATTTATTACAAAATAACGCGTTACTTAGTTCGCGACTATTTTTTGAAATTCAGGAAATTAGCTGTATTCGACACACCGACGCCACCGGTATTTTATGTTCTATTATTCGCAAATACGGCTTTGGCTTTGGTATTGATAACTATGGTCGTAATTTCCAATCATTAACCTATCTAAAAGAGTTACAGCCTAATTATGTAAAGATTGATTACGTCTACACTCATCAACTAAATGATCAAACAAAATCAACAGTATTATCTTCAATCTGTAGAACTGCGCACAGTCTTAATATTAAAGTCATAGCAACACGAGTAGAAACCGAAACGCAATTAGACCGACTGTCTGAACTATTTGTGGGAGGCTATCAAGGCTTCATTACTGACAAGCATCGTCAACCAGCATAAGTTATTTACAGTGTAAATTTAAATTCATTCATAAAGTCTATTTACAGTGTAAATAGACTTTATATTTTCCGCTTTACAGTGTAAATCTCAAACTAACGTTCAACATATTCCATTCTTAATACGTATTTACACTGTAAATACTTATCCTTCCTACACACCAAATAAGCACAAGAGTGCATAATATTTAATTATCAAATGCTGCTCTTTTTGCATCAATTAATCTATTCATTTTATAGATACCATAGGCAACAAAAATATCAGCAGTTAGCTGTAATTGTTAGCTGTAATTGTTAGCTGTAATTGTTAGCTGTAATTGTTAGCTGAGGTTGTTAGCTGAGGTTGTTAGCTGAGATTGTTAGCTGAGGTTGTTGGCTGAGGTTATTGGCTGTAGTTATTGGCTGTGGTTGTTGGCTGTGGTTGTTGGCTGTGGTTGTTGGCTGTGGTTGTTGGCTGTGGTTGTTGGCTGTGGTTGTTGGCTGAGGTTGTTGGCTGAGGTTATTGGCTGAGGTTATTGGCTGAGGTTATTGGCTGAGGTTATTGGCTGAGGTTATTGGCTGTAGTTGTTGGCTGAGGTTATTGGCTGTAGTTATTGGCTGTAGTTATTGGCTGTAGTTATTGGCTGTAGTTATTGGCTGTAGTTATTGGCTGTAGTTATTGGCTGTAGTTATTGGCTGTAGTTATTGGCTGTAGTTATTGGCTGTAGTTATTGGCTGTAGTTATTGGCTGTAGTTATTGGCTGTAGTTATTGGCTGTAGTTATTGGCTGTAGTTATTGGCTGTAGTTATTGGCTGTAGTTATTGGCTGTAGTTATTGGCTGTAGTTATTGGCTGTAGTTATTGGCTGTAGTTATTGGCTGTAGTTATTGGCTGTAGTTATTGGCTGTAGTTATTGGCTGTAGTTATTGGCTGTAGTTATTGGCTGTAGTTATTGACTGTAGTTATTGGCTGAGGTTGTTGGCTGAGGTTATAAGAAAATACAATATTTACAGTGTAAATTAATATAACGATTTACACTGTAAATATGATAGTCACTCAGTTTACACTGTAAACTGAAACACTATCTGATTACCATTTATGATTTTCATATTGTTCAGCAACAGATTTTCCACGCTCCGTTAAGAAGGCTAAAAATGTTTCAGGATGTTGAGTCACAATCAATTCCTGTGGAAAATCAACATGCGCTAACAAGGTTTTAATACTTGTAAAGTTACCAACATCCGCTGAAAAATGGGCATCTGATCCCGTTGTAATTCGAGCACCAAGCTCTTTTGCCAGTACTGCAATATCTTCACATCGAGGAGCACTACCAACACGAGAGCGCCCCAATGATGAATTATTTATTTCAACTAAGACATTATTTTGAGCAGCAGTACGAATAACGGCTTCAAAATCGAAATCATAATTAGGATTACCCGGATGACCAATTGCATCCACAACGCCAGACTGAATAGTATTTATTAATGCTTCAGTATGATCACTTCGTGTCATCGGTTTAAAAACGGGTTCATGCAAACTCGCTATCACCCAATCTAATTTCGCTAAAACGGTATTATCAAGATCAACCTCACCGGCAGTGTTAACGATATTCGCTTCAACACCACGCAAAATAGCGACACCTTCAAGAAATCGAGGGAGTACGCGTTGATTAGCAAAATACCAAAAATGTGGCGCACCAGGCATTGAAGAAGCATGATCAGTATTACAAAACATTTTTAATCCCTTTGCCGCAGCCGCTTGGGCATTTTCAATAATTGTACTGTAGGCATGGCCACTTGATAATGTGTGTGTATGAGTGTCAATTTGAATCTGCATAATAAAAACCTCTAATAAACAGGGAAAGATAAAGAATAATAACGAGCAACTATATTACGTAAATGCTGCTGAGCAACTTTACGACTGACTAAATGATACTGCTCTTCCACCACTGACCAAGGTTGTTTTTGCAAAATCTTAGCTACCGCAAAACCGACCTCATCATTCCAAACACAATTATCTTGCAATAAATACTGTGAGAGCCAACTTTCAAGACTCGCAACCACAACATCATAACCAAGCCCCCCTTGAATAAAGGTTTGTAGCTGATGTTTAATCAGGGCTGGTGACAAACCATAATTTAATGGTTGGTGAACATTTTGAGAATATAATTTAAAAAATAATTGGCTATCAAGTTGACTAAATTGCTCTACTCGTTGGCAAATAAAAGATGCACTAAACAAGGTTACGGCTTCATCGAACCATAATAACGCCGCGCTCGATAATGGCTTAACAAACAATAATGAATGCAGACCACTCGCAGCATCTTTAGTGATCCCTAACCGTAACGGCCGTAATGAACAATGAGACCAAAAATCAACAAGCTCATTAGCGGCACCAAAACTTGTTCCGATATAGTCAATATCCTCATTCAGTGCTTGCTGTAAAACAGCGTCCACCAAATGAGTGCCAATACCTTGCTGTTGAAAATTATCAGCGACAGCAATACGTAATATACGATAACAACGCTGCTCAGCCGCAATCGCATAACCTAAATGAGCAGCTAAAGATTGAGCCAATAAATGCCCTTGTGGACGACGTTTTCCTTGCATCACTAACTGAGCAAGCTCAGCATCAAACCCGCCCTCTTTAGATACAACACAACATCCAATAATTGTCTTTGCCTGTGAAGCAACAATAAGTAATAGCTCAGGATCATCCAACAATTGTTGAATATCATTGGGGGAAGTTTGGTAATGAGCGTTAATCAGCAGACCAAATAACTGGCTTAACAAATGCTCATTGGCCGCCAATTCAGCGCCGGATAATACAAAATAATCAATAGTAGCAGCATCAGAAATAACATCCATCGCCGTACAATTTGGGGCTTGAGCCGATAATAGCAACGCTTTAAAAATCCAAGATTCAAGTGGATCGTCCTTTGCCCATCGAATAGGTTGCTCTAAATGATAGCTGCGCCATTGCGGCATTTTAGCCGTTAATCGTTGTTTGAATTTAATCTCAAATCCTCGCCCTGTCCCCTCATAGCCATGAATGGTAGTCGCAAAAATTAATCGATTATGATTAGCCAGTAATGCCATCAAAATAGGAGCAGGTATAGCAGCCGCTTCATCTACCATAATAAAATCAAACTGTGAGGCGCTGTTAGCTATCTCATCAGCAGCAACAAATTCTAATCGGCTAGCACCAAAGTGTAATTGATGTCGTTGCGGCTGAAGAGCCGTAGCTAAACGTAATTTAGCCAGTTTAAATACAGTCTCTGCACAGGCAAAAGAAGGCGCTGTAACGGCGATTCTAATTGTTCGTGTTTGTAATAATATCGCAGCAGCAATACCAAGTGCTGCCGATTTACCTCGACCACGATCAGCTGACAAGACTAATGGTCGTTTACTATGACCAGTTACAACTTTAATAATCGCTTCCACAGCATCGACTTGACCAGCCGTTAAACACCCACGTTGCACGTTCGAATCTGTAAATGTTTGAGCCACAGTAAAGTAATGTGGTATTGCCGCTAAAGATAATAACTCAACGGGCTGCGACTGCTGAATAAGCATAACTTCAGGTTCTAAAAACAACCGACCTAAACGGTGATAAAATGGAGAACTCCTATCTGAATGTTGCCATGCCGATGGTGCAATAATAACAAAGATACCTCCACCTTTAACGGTGCCAGAAAGCGCGCCTAATGTATTCGCACTTAAACCCTGTAATGCATTGATAACCACCATTTCAAACTCTTGCCCCAGCCATTGCTTTGACTGTTTAAGTGATGAGGTCATAAATGATATTGGCGCATTATCTCCTACCCATAATCGTTGTGAGAAATGCTGACTAATGGTTATTGCCACTGTCGTTGCCCATTCACAATCACCTTCTAAAACGATTAACTGGCGACAAAAATGGTGTGATAGCTGTTGCTGAAGTTGAGCGAAGAAAATATCTAACTGCGCCGACATAAATAGATCCATAAATAAATGACCAACTGATCATAACACAGCCACAACAGGCATAAAAAAACCACGTATAAGAACGTGGTTTTTATTAACGATAATAACGGTTACTTGAGATAATCATTTAAATAAGCAAGCACATCATTAATTTGACGATCACTCATTTTTTTCAATTTAAGCTGTAATTTATCACCATCGCGCATATAAGAGACTTTACCTTTGATTAAATCTTGGGTAGTCGGTTTATTAATAACGATTTTAGGATGTAACTGCTCACCTAATTGCTCTAATTTACCCGTTACTTCACGCGTAATGCGACTAATACCTTGAGCATTAATTGTCTTCCACAATGATGCATTATCACCGCTTAAATCAGCAATCATGTGTTGTTGTTGCTCTTGATTTAAACCAAAGAAAATACGATGAAGTTTAACAATAGTCGGACGACCAAGCTCACCAACACTAGGGTAAGCCATCAACAATTCCATTGGTAAACTAGCAGCTTTTAATGCACCACTTACTAATGCTTCGCTGCATTGTAAATACTTCGCCAGTTCTTTTTGATCAGCAACTTTGCCTGTATCTAACAATGATTGCATCTCTTTACCGCGTTCAAATAACGATAATGGTTTATGCGCATTTGCAACATCAGACAAGAATTTTGCGTGCTCGGTATTAATACCTTTTGCAACATAAATTAAAAAGTCTTTATGAGCAAGAATACAAGACATTCGACGGCGACTACCGTCTAAAACTTCAATACGACCATCATCAAGCCAGCGACCTACCGCGGGATATTGTTGACCACGATCTTTTAATGTTACTAAAATATCAGCTAAAGCATGTTCATTTAAAAAAGCTTGTTCACGAGCATTTTCAGCAAAAACAATCGTTTGATTACTGATATCATCGGCGTTTACTTTTACTAATTCAAACGCAACAGTCTCTTCACCAGCAACGGCTAATTCAATCACAGCGGCTTTATCACGTGCTGCTGTTTGCGCTTCTGTAACGTTTGTTGCGCGACGTTTATCGGCTTTACCAAATAAACGAGCATTAAGATCTGTCGTTTTAATTGCCATCTGTCATTTACTCCTCGTTCAAGTTTGCCCAGTGGCTGTGCATAACACGTTCTAATTCAAGACCAACACGCTGAATAGCTTCTTGAGCGGTAGAAAGTGTCTTTTTACCCCCCTCAAACTCAGCAGCGGTAAGATCAAAAACAGTACTATAAGTGTCTGCACATGTCTCAAAAGCACGACTTCGTGGTACTGTTGCCATCATTACTTGCTCACGTAACAAGTAATTCATCTCTGTTAATACAGAAACTTGCTTTTTATTATCATCTTCAAACATCGTTGGCATCAAACGAATAAATTCTAATCCGTGCCAATCTTCTGGAAACATCTCATAAACAGTCGGTAAATGTTGAAAGAAGTTAACCGTTGATGCCCAGTCTAAACGTTTAGCCGCACAAGGAATAATAAGCGCATTAGATGCATACATTGCATTCCATACTAATGGATCAATATGAGGTCCGGTATCTATCATGATGATATCAAACTCATCAGCAATAGGATCAATCACTTTCTCTTTTAGTAAGCGCACAATATCAAGATCTTGATTTACAGCTAAATCTTGCCATGCATCAGCATTAAACATCGCATCTTCAGGGAACGCTGCAATTGTTTTAAGATTAGGATATTGGGTTGGCATAACCACATTATCCATCACAAAATGCTTATCGGTTAACACACCTTCTGGCACATTATCTAACATTACATCCACAGCAGAATAAATAGTTTCTTGTTTACCAATACTAATCAATGGGTTAAGGAATAAACGTAATGAGCCTTGAGGATCAAGGTCGATAAGACAAATTCGGTAACGTTTATCTAAATCTAATGCTAAACACGCAGCTATATGCACTGCAGTCATTGATTTCCCCGTTCCCCCCTTCTGATTCTGAACATTCACCACCCAAGGTTTACGTCCAGCACCTTCACGCTGATAAAAAGCAGGTTTTTTCGCTGATTCCATTAACTGATGAGCTTCATCAAGCGTTATAGAATAATGGTTAGCTTTATTTTTAGTAAATTGATGACCGGTTGCTTCCATTCGTGAAATTGCATCATCTAACTTTCGACGAGTTAAACCAGAGCGTGTTTCCATCAATGCTTTTGACATCGGTGGAAAAACCTCTTCACGACGTTCCTCTAAAACAATTTCAATACGATCCGCTTGTACTTGTTTGGTTTGCTCTGCGATATTGAGCAAATTTTGTATCGTCTGTTCCCTATTCATTAGTACTCTACGCCATGATAATAGACTTATGCCATTGTACAACAAAGCGCGCATTAAACAATAAAAAGCTGAACAAAAACATGTGATACCAATCTCAACTAAAAAACATAGATTAAAGCAAAAAGCATAAAAAAATATATTTTTTAGACGATAACTAACTCAAAAATCCAAGCTAATCACCCAATTAATATCATTCTATAAAAATGTTACAGCGTCACAAGTTTACAATGTAAATCAAATTGACCTAGATTATTAACGGAACAATGAAAAAAGAGAGTTAATTTACGGGTAATGTAATTTCAATAAAAAAGAGGACTAATTAGAGATTTTATTATATTTGCTAATGAAATCACCTAATTTCATTAGCAAAATAAAAAAAAAGAGCAATATAATTAAAAACAAGCTGAAATAATATATAACGAACAGTTAAAAGTTCATTTTTACTTGATCATTGTTCCCATCAAAAAAGACAAAATATGAAACGATGATCAAGCTTTAATAATCGCTAAAATAGCGCTGTAAACTGGGTTTTTAAGCGCTATTCATAGCGGAAAAATGATCAAGTAAAAGTAAGATGATAACCATCATAGAGTGAACGATACGGAAGCATATAAAATAGTAGATAAAGTACGGAGATCGCTGATTGAATAAGGGCTGTAACGCTATAGCGATAATTCAAAAGACCATAAATAACAGCCTAATTTTCTTAATCAGCAAAATTGAAATACACTAAATACCTGATGATCATTAATCCAACGCTAAATATATGCCAATCCCTATCAATTTACGTTGAATATCATTTCAATTAAGTGTCAATTCAACTTAAAATAACAATCTTCAAAGCTGATAACAAAAGCAAATTCTCTAATTAAACTTGAAAACACATCAACATGATCATCTTTCCTATAAAAAAAGCCGTCAACAGCATCAAAAACCATGATTAACACAGATAAATAGCAACACTTTCATTTTGATTGTGGATAACTTTGTGGAAAAGATGATAATCAGCGATGATCATGCTTTCCATTTTATTATGATCATGTTTTCAGCTTAACAATGATCATCGTTCCAGCGTTATGATGATCATGCTTTCAAGCTTTATATGATCATGTTTCTGGGTTTACTATGATCATCGTTCCACCAACAGTAAAAATTATTTCTTTAATAAACAGATAATTACGTCTATTTTTTTTACCTGATCATTAGATCATATTATCAATAAGATCAGTTTTAATCATAAAGATCAATTTTAAAATCTTTAAATAAAAAACTTTCTTTATTGATCTTTTTCTATTAATCTCTACGGAAAGATGATGCTTCTACGGCTAATGACAAATGAATTCCGCTCGAAATACGAAAAAAAATCCGATTGATAAAATATTGATCGAGGCGCCAAGATCACACAAAGATGGTCATTTATTTATGATCCCGATAAATTTGGTTGATTGGTTACCTCAGTATCAACATTTTAAAGGCGTGACTAAAAGTATTATTGAGTTATTGAATATTATTTCATTACGTGGACTATCAAGCCAAGATGGTATGGTTTCAACCACAGAGCTTATTGAAGCCACCGAAGGACAATTAACTCGAGCGGCTATTCAACAACGCTTACGAGCAGCTGTAAGTGTTGGCTTATTTAATCAACAACCAGTGCGATTTGAAGAAGGTCTTGCTGGTAAAACCATGTTGCATCACTTTATTAATCCGGCATTGCTGATTTCTCAACTTGGTACAGGTAGTTTACTTTCAGACCAATTTAGGCAACGAGAAAAACAAAAACGTTCTAAAGCATTAGCTCAAAATCATGTTAATCGTCGCTTACTGACAGAATATGGTCTTGGTACGCCACCTTCAATGCCAGATGAAGCTGATCAAATTGTAGTATCGCCAACAAGTTGGGCTGGTATTATTGATCAGGCTTTAGCGCCACCACGAACTAAAAAAAGCTATCAAAAAGCAATGGTTGCAATCAGCGGTACTAAGGCGATCATTGAGACACGATCATCAAAGTCGATCATGACTGTTGATGATCTTATGACGCTATTTGCATTGTTTACGCTGACAGTACAGTATCATGATCATCACCTTGCGGATTATGAAATTCAATTACGCTCAATGGCAAATAAAACACCGGTTTATATAACGGATATTTTGGCATTACGTGGTAAAAAAGACAGCGGTCCTGCGCGTGATTCTATTCGTGAAAGTATTGATCGTATTGAATTTACAGATTTTCAATTGCATGAATTAACTGGCCGTTGGCTTAGTGAAAACATGCCTGAAGGTTTTAAAAGTGATCGATTTAGGTTTATTGCTCGTACGATCACCGCATCTGAAGAAGCTCCTCAAGAAGGGGATGATGGCGAAATTCGCATCAAACCTAACTTATATATTTTAGTGTGGGAACCTTCATTTTTTGATGAATTACTTACTCGTGATTATTTCTTTTTATTCCCGCCAGAGATCCTACGTCAACATACTTTAGTGTTTCAGCTATACACCTTTTTTAGAAGTCGCATGTCACGCCGCGTTGTTGATTCGATGCTTTTAAGTGAGTTAAATCAAAAGCTTGCTAGGAATATTGAATGGCGTCGTTTCTCGTCTGATATTATTCGTGAATTAAAGAAATTGGCTGAAGGTAAAGTCACAGATACCATGTTTGCGGTTAATTTATGGGGCTATCATTTAACGATTTCAGCCGATGATATTGATAAACGTTATACTGATTATCGAATTGATATTAAATCAGATGCTGAAGAAGTTATTCGTTATTCTCGTGCAAAAACGACGAACGAAGGCAAACGTAATATGGCTCCAACAATGCCAAATCCATTACGTAATGAGATCATGCCGAAACAAGCATTGGATCAATTATCAGCGATTATTGATGGTGAATTTGAACCTATTCAGCGCAAAGAACCTCGTCCTAGAGGTCGTTTAGGACGTCGTATTAAACTACGTAAGCATCTTGTTGAAATAAACGCTGATGAACTCACTATCGTATTATCCAAATATACCTCTTCAGAAGCCCTACAACGAAGTATTACCGCATTATCAGCAATGACTGGTCATCCTGCCACAACGATTACTGAAGAGTGTCAGGGCTATTTAGAAAAGCTTGATTGGCTTCATGTGGCTGGTGAGCGGGTTAGCTATGAAACGCTGAGTAAAACAGTAGAGTTATATAACAGTCGTCAAGATGAACGCCATTTATCTATTGAGCGTTTAATTTCAGGTTTAGCAGTACGTCGAAAAGTCTGTAAATTAGTGCATGAGGGACATATAACCGACCAAGTATTAACCGCCTTAGATGATGTTGCTAAAGGAATTTAACACGGAAGAGAGAGCAGAATAGATTATCGATGCTCTTTTTGTTTTAATACCGTTATAAGAGGTTAATACGTAATAACTTGATGAGTATTACGTAACATTAAGTATTTATTGCTCGCGGAGTTAGACGATGTTGTTTAGTTATAAGAATTTTAGCAGCGTTTTATTTTGTATTATTATTAGTACACCTGCTGCTAATGTCTATGCCGCTAAAGCAGATCGTCCCGTTATTGATCGCCCCAAAATTGGTTTAGTTCTCAGTGGTGGTGGTGCTAAAGGCGCGGCTCATATTGGTGTGCTTGAAGTTTTAGAAGAAAACCGTATTCCTGTTGATATTGTCACTGGTACAAGCATGGGGGCTTACGTTGGTGGCATGTATGCCATGGGGCTGTCAGCACAAGAAGTAAAACAGCGTACTTTTAATATTAATTGGAATACGGGTTATATTGATCGTGCCAGTCGTAATGATTTATCGTTACGAAGAAAAAATCAAAATGATACTTATCAATTACATACAGATTTAGGTTTAGATATTAATGGTGAATTTAAATCTCGTCCTGGCGCTTTTCAGGGACAAGGATTAGCCGTACTTTTACGGCAACTTACCGATAATTTACCAGCATTAAAAACTTTTGATCGGTTGGCTATCCCTTATCGTAGTGTTGCAACTGACATTACAAAAGTGACTCCCGTTGTGATTGATTCTGGCCATTTAGCAACAGCAATGCAGGCATCAATGACTGTCCCTGGCGCACTAAAACCCGTCCACTTAGATAATAAGTTACTTGTTGATGGTGGCGTCGTTAATAATATGCCCGTTGATATTGCTAAGCAACTTGGCGCTAATGTTATTATTGCAGTAGATTTGCGTGATAGTTTAATGCCTAAAAAAGATTTAGACAGTGCATTAAATATCGTGTCGCAGTTAACGACATTTATGACTAATGCCAGTGCTGATTATCAAAAAAGCTTAATGAAGCCGAGTGATATTTACTTACAACCCAATGTTTCTTTTATGACGGCTGCTGACTTTGATAAGCTTGAGTTAGCGTATCAGGCGGGACGAAAAATAGCACTGGCGTCACTACCTCGGTTATTACGTTATCAGCTCTCACCTCAAGCATATGCCCAATATAATAAACAAAAAAATAGTAGACGCTTGCAGCTATCAGCGCATGATTCTTATTTTATTGATGATATTAAGATTATCAATAACACTAATTTACCTGATAAAACATTGTTAGCTCAATTAGAATTAAAAACAGGAAAAGTGATCTCTAATGATGAATTAGAGCAGGCTGTAAAACGTCTTCAAAGTGAAGATATCTATGGCAGAATTAATTATTCAATAAAACAAAAGAATAATAAAAATATACTTGTTATGGATATTAATGAAAAGTCATGGGGACCGGGATATTTAAATTTCACCCTTGCTTTTGAGGATGATTTTGAAAGCCGGTCCGATTTTTCTTTTGGCGCACAATATATTTATACCGATCTTACAGAGAAAGGTGGTGAATGGTTATTAGAGTGGAAATTAGGTAGTTGGAAAAATATTACTACTGAGTTTTATTTCCCTATTGATTACCAACAGCATTTCTTTACGGCATTTGGTGCTGAAACCAGTAATGAAATTCGTCGATTTGATAATTTCACTTATTATAATTCAAGTGAAGTATTAAAAAATATTGATGCTAAATATAATCAAACTAATGCTTATGCTGAAATGGGGTGGAATATTAAACCATGGGCAGCATTAACTTTGGGTTATAAAGGACAAACTGGAAGTATTACGGTATCAGCACTTGATCGTAAAGAAAATTATGATTTATATGGACCATATTTAGATTTTACCTATGATGATTTAGATAGTTTTTTCTTTCCATCTGATGGTTCTTATTTTAAAAGTAAAATTGGTTATAGTAATACTTTACGTCGACCTGATATCGGTGAATCAGAATCAGGAGATACTATATATTATAATCTTTTGGCAATAAAACCGTTTACATATGATAAACATACCATTGTTGCTTCTATAAAAACGGCAGGTTCAGATGCCGATAATTTATTACCTATTTATGCGCAAGATCTTGGTGGATTATTTAATTTATCGGGCTATCATCGTTATGAATTAAATGGACGTTATAGTGCTTTAACGAGCTTAGTTTATCGTTATCGTGTTATTGATAATAATTTTGGGGCAATTAAATTACCGGTGTATGTGGGTGGTTCTCTTGAGAAAGGAGGAGTCTGGGATCGTACTTCGTCTATGAGTTGGAACAGTGCAATTACTGCTGGTAGTGTATATGTTGCGGTAGATTCTATTTTAGGTCCTGTTTATTTAAGTTATGGTCAAACATCGACAGGGAAGAGTTCATTTTATCTTTCGTTAGGTGGAACACTATAAATATATTTTTATTTAGGTTCTATATTAATCTCTAATAAAAATAGAAAAGCCTCTTAATATAAAAATTAAGAGGCTACCATTGGAGCATTACTTATTTAATATTCCCAATGTGAAATATTATGTGATCCACTAAATTGATTCGGGAAATAATCTTCACATTTACCTTCACGCCATACATCAGCAGTCGCACAGTGTAGACCACCACCAAACGCATAAGCATCACGTAAATCAACTGGAATAACATTAAAGCCGAGTTTATCAAATTGCTCCATTTGAGCTTTTTCACTGGCTTCAACACACACCGTTTTATGGTCAATGATTAAAGTATTCATTGATAACCATGTGCTTGAATAACATAGTGGAGGAGGGTTCTCCCACGCAGGTTTAACCGCTTCAACAATCTGCCAATCATTTTTTTCAAAAATTTCACGTTGGCCAGCAAATAATGGTCGATGTGGATTCAGTAACATTAATCCTGGACGTAAAGGACAGAATGTTGCATCAATATGAATTGGATGGTTATCTGCAAAACTTAGGGTATGAATACGGTATCCCATAGGTTCATACTTACGTTTGATCCAGTGAATACCAGCTAAGTTTGTGGTTAGACCATGCTGAACAAAGATATCTTTACCTAAACGCATAACATCTGCGGCATCAAATAAAATATCTGTTTCTTTGGTGCTGTATTCTTTATTTAATGAACGCGCCATTGTTTCTTCGTCAGATAAGTATTCATAAGCAGCCACATAATCCATGCGGAAACTATCGTCAGATAAACGTGGGCGTGGGGCTTGTTCGATCATGCATTGTTGATCGGATTCAAAATATTCACGTAGAAGATCTGTGTATGCCAAATATTCAAAATAACGGCTTCTAAAGCTCATTGGTGCCATTAAAATACTTTTACCCATGGTGAGCAGGCAATCACGAGGAGGCATGCAACCAAAGCCTGAACTGATTGAAAAATCTGGCGTATTAATTCGATCATGCCAATCAACAGCTCCGGGACGATCAACAATGATGCCACGATTTTCAAGGATCTGTGCAAAGCCATTTAAACATTCATTAGCACGATCAATCGACTCTTGAGTACGACGGCCAGCTTTACTACCACGCATTGGTGAATCTGCAGGGATCTTTTCATTACTCGCAGGACAAGCTTCTGGAATATGTTGGTTATCAGCAATACCAACAATAACATGACGAAGAGGATCAAAATCGTTATAAGACTCAACATGTAATCCAGGTCTAACATAAGGCACACCTGATTCTTTACGCTCAAGCGGTAAAGAAGCATTTGGATAAAAATCGTTAGAAATACTCATTGCAAATTCTCCATGAGAACGAATAGTTGTATTGAAACAGTGTTTATTGGCACATTGCTTATTGAACGCTCTATAACAGATATTTATTATTGTTATTTAACAATGTGTTATGTCGCTGCCTCTCGCTGTTGAAGGTCATGTGTTGTGCTCTTCAATAACTTTATAATGCGCCTTTAAATTTCATTTTATAGCGAAGTTCTGCCGATTAATGTCGATTATATGCTGAGAGTAGTATTTATAGTGGTTGTTACGACGGTTAAATATAAGTAATAAAGAACAATCAGTAATACCGATTTTTATGGCACTATTAATATACTTATTTCAGTTATTACTTAAAAAGCTCGATGGAATATCACATATTTTAAAAAAGAATCTATCGGTCAGTGAATAACGGCTCACTTTTAATTAAAGCATCTGGCTCTATAGCATAAAGTTGTAATAATAAGCTAAGTAAAGGAGAGCTTATTATGTATCAAAAGATAATAGCAAATACGCCTAAATTTTTGATGTTTGATTTACAGCCATTGATTGAGAATGAAAATTTTATTTTTGGGGCTGATTATATATTGATTAGGCCTAAACAAAATGGCTGCATATTACACTTGTCATCAACTCAAATTCCCTTAGTTGTTGGGCAATTAGTATTATTAGCACCTTTTAACCCTTTTAAGATTAGTGTGGAAACTATTAATAACACAGCTAACGTGGGAGATGCACTGCATTTTCGTTTAAATGCATTGGGGCAAACATTTATTGATAGTATTCAATTTACCAATATAAAAAACATGTTGGATAATGCAAAACAAGGATTATTATTTGATAGTGGAGGGTTAGAGCCTGTATTTGAAATTATGGATAGTATAGAAAACTCATTTGATTTTAAGCAACTCCTCAATATATTAACGTTATTGGATCAATTAACAAAAACACCATCGCAACAATGCCTCGATACCCACCAGCTTGCTTTCTCTATGACGAAAAGAACCGAAAATCGGGTTGATATAGTGTTGCAGTACATTGCGACAAACCTTGCTGAACCGCTGACAGTAACGATTGTAGCGCAGCAATTGCATATGGCTGAAAGTACGTTTTCACGTTTTTTTCATACTCATTTAGGGGTAACGTTTCGCCAATATTTAATTGAGCAACGAGTGAAACAAGCAGCAAGATATTTAGTCTCAACCGATTGGACGATAGCGCATATTGGCGCTGAAGTAGGATTTTCGTCATTATCAAATTTTAATGAAAAGTTTAAAACGTTATTGCATGTAACGCCTCGGTATTATCGCGCTAATTATCTGTCGTTACGGGAAAATATTGATAATTCACAATCGATACAAGGACAGTTACAAAAACAATTTCATCAGTGGCAAAGTCGTGTGGTTGTATGAAGAGTAACAAGAGAATAGCCGTAATATTATTCTCTTGTTATTGAATATCGTTAACGTAAAGAGTTAGCAATAAATTGATACTGGCTACATTTTGCTACCAGCGCATAACTACAGCAAGCCAAGAATGACGCATACAGCGGTGCTTCAACCCAACCTAAATGAAACTCAACAAACAGTAAGCAGCCACTAAAAAAGCCAATCACTAATGCACTTAGGGCCGCGTAGATATTACTCGGCAGCCAATGCGCTAATAATGTTGGTGCAACTAATGCCGCCATTAATGTTCCTGAGCCTAAAATAGCCAACATAGAAAGCATAAAGGGAGGAGCAAATAGCATAATGATAAATCCTAGTCCTCCAAGTCCAAATACTGCACTACGATTAAGGAATAATAACTGCTTTGCTGTCAGTGATGACTGTGGCCACAGTGCTTGCCGTAGATCATGAGAAACAGCCCCTGAGATCGCATGTAATACTGAGTTAGCTGTTGATTTCATAGCAAATAAAATAAACAGCGTCACTACTGCAGATAACGAAGGAGATAGAAATTGGGTAAGAAAGACAGGCATAGCATCGTCAGGTGTCGTTAACGTTGGTACTTTGACGCGAATATAGCAGCCAACAATAGGTACTAGACTTAATAAACATGCCATCGGCGTCATATAAGCTGCAACATGGTGTAATTTAGTGGTATTTGCAAAAGCCATAAATCGTATCGACATATAAGGCAGAGTTGCGCTGTAAATAAAGGCATAGGGCAGCACCATTAATACATGCCAGCGACTAGTACCATAAGGACCAGAATCTTGCGGATCTAACAAGTTTTTATCGATAGCATTAAGTTGTTCTATTAACACAGAGGGCGGCAGATCAGTAAAAATGGTCACCATAATAATAATGGCCGATAAACACATGCCAAGCACCATAAACGTATCAGTAAAAGCAACCGCAGCAAGACCACCAATTGAGGTATAGAGAATAATAATCGCTACCATAATTAATGACGCGGTTGTTTGACTGATACCGAGCCATTGTCCCGCTAATAGCCCTAATGCCTTAATTTGACCGACAAGAAAAATAAGTAATAGTACAATGGTGATAATGGCGCAGAAAGCTTGAGTTATTCGTTTGACACTTTGTGGACCATCATGACTGGCTGCAATATATTCTGCAATCGTCAATGTTCCCATGGTTTGAGCTTTTTGATGCAGAAATCGCGCACAAAAAAGTACCGCTAAAATCATGGCAGGGGCAAAGAAAAAATTACCTAATAATTCAATTGCACCATATTTATACGCAACCCCTGGGGATCCCATAAATCCCCAGCCGGAAAATGCTGTTGCAACAATAGTCGAGGCACCAACAAAAGGTCCTAAACAATTAGCGGCCAATAAAAAACCACCCTCACCCTTGCTACTGTGCATCACTTTATTACTGTAAAGGGCTAAACCGACCATAATCGATACGGTCACTAATAATAAGATCCAGTTGAGTGAGGTATTCATAATATCACCTTATGATTGTGGTAGCGGTTTATGAGACAATGTTCTTTTCTTGATAATATTAATCACGATCTCTCCCATCCCCCCCCCAATAACTAATACGCCACCAATGGCTTGTAGAACGGTTAATGATTCACTAAAGACTAAAATTCCCAGCCCAGCCCCAACAACCGTCTCTAAATAAGAAATACAAGCTAATTCAGCGGCTTTTAAATGTTTAGCAGCAATGGTTAATAGTGATAATGCGCCAAAACCAATAAAGAACCCCATTGACAGTAACCATAGCCATGAGGTGCCATCCATTGCCGCTAATGATGGTGGATTAATGACAAAGCAAATTGCAATGGCTATCGCACCAAATGAAAAGTTAAATAATGAACGCGAGTCTGAACCAATATCGGTACGGTAACGACTAAAGAATAAATACAAGCCATAGCCGATACCGGACATTAATCCCAGAATATCACCGACCATATTTTGTTTAGAAAACGACAGCGACAACGTTAGTCCTGTTTGAGGGTTATAACTAATAATGCCGATAATAAATAAACAGCCAATAAATACCGCGGTTAACATTGATGCGGTAAGGGCTGATATTTTTTCCTTTAAGAAAATAGCCGCTAAAATAGTAGAGAAAACAGGACCTGTATAAATTAAAAATACCGCATTAGCTAACGTTGTATATTGGGTTGCAGAGACATAAGCGGCTAAACATAAACCTAAACAGACCCCACTGGTTATCACCGCGGGGGTGAGTTTTATGCTTTTGAGTTGTTGCGCTTTACCTTGGTAGAGCATAATGGCAAAAATACAGATGGCACCAACGATCATCCGTGTAAAAGCAATAACATCACCACTGGTATTAATATTACGAGAAAATAAGCCAACACAGCCCATCAGAGTGGCAGAAACAATCATTGTGGTATATCCAAGCGTTTTAGGGTTCATTTTCGACTCCTTGAATGTGTACTATTTGATTGGTTTACCAATGATCCACCATCGGAATATTGTTGATAGATAAAAACACCAGCAACAGTGATCCAGAGGATGATATTGGCGATAATAAAAGCATCAATTGCCCAATAACCTGTTTGCATTACTCTTTCCTTATCTGTAAGCGGCGGGAGTAATTAAGGGAAATGCTAACTATTTATTGAGAATAATAATTGATGATTTTGAATGAATGAACTAGCTAAAAGCTGCTATGAAATAACCAATAAACGCTCTCTATGCTTAAATGAGATCTGGGTCATTTTTAGAGAGTAAGCGGAAGAGGGAATAGGAATGGATTATTTGGCGGTAGTTTAAAATACTAAAGCTCCTCAAGAAAGGAGCTTTATATTGATAAGCTTACGTTGGAATTATAAACCAATTTGCTCGGTGATAATGGCAATAATTGCTTCTGGTGATTCCGCTTGGCGTAAGCTATCACGGAAACTTTCATGAATAAGTTTGCGGGCAAGACCTGCAAAAATACGCATGTGCTGATCGCCTTGGTCTTTATTTAGGGTTAGCATGATAACAAAATCAACCTCACCAGAATCTGACATCCAATCAATCGGTTTATCAAGGTGAGCAATACTGATGCTTGAATGACGAATATGGTCAGACTTTGTATGTGGAATTGCAAAGCCATGCCCTAAACCGGTAGAGAATACGGCTTCACGTGCCCAAATATCTTCCTCAAGCTTATACACTTCATCTGTACGGCCTTGAATACCTAAGTTACCCACTAATGCTTGGATCACTTGTTCTTTGTTTGCAAAGTCAGCGCCTTTAAATACACATTGTTTAACTAATATTGGTTTAACTTGGGCTTGAGCATGACGTTGTTCAAGTAATGCCTCGACTTCTTCAATGGTGGCGCACTCACATGCTTGTGCAAATAAGGTTTGGCTATCTGAAAAATTAATTTCGGTCAGCTGTGCTTTGGTCGCCGCAATTTTGGGTGCGCTCATACTGATTTCGTCAAGGCCAGCGCCAACAAGTAATGGTAATACTTTACTGTCTGCACCAAGCTCGCCGCATAAACCAACCCATTTACCATGGGCATGCGCAGTCGTAACCACTTGCTTTAATAAGCGTAAGAAAGCAGGCGCTAAGCTGTTATACAGTTTTGATACACTGGCGTTATCACGATCAACCGCTAATAAATATTGGGTCATATCGTTGGATCCGATACTAAAGAAATCCACTTCCTTACAGAATAAATCGACAATAAACGCCACCGATGGAATTTCAACCATGATACCGAGTTGAATATCAGCATCAAAAGCGATGTTTTTGGCTGTTAATTGCTGTTTAACGCGTTCTAGTTGTTGCTTAACCCAACGAATTTCTTCAATGCTTTGAATCATTGGAATCATGATTTTTGCTTTGCCATGCACTGAGGCACGTAAAATAGCCGTTAATTGAGTATGGAACAGTGCTAAGAACTGCGGGTAAATACGCACTGCACGGTAACCTAAGAACGGGTTATTTTCATGGGGTAGGGCAAGGTAATCAATCGGCTTATCACCACCAATGTCCATGGTACGAATGATGACCGGCTTACCATTGGCTGCGGCTAATACTTCACGGTAATGATTAAATTGCTCTTCTTCATCGGGTGCTCGGTGGCGATCCATAAACAGCATTTCAGTGCGGAATAAGCCAATCCCTTCAGCTCCTTGTGCAAACGCATTATCCGCTTCGACTGAACAAGCAATATTGGCGGCAACTTCAATCGTGTGACCATCAGCTGTGGTTGCTTGCTGGTGAGCATACAAACTTTGCTGCTGTTTAATCGTATTCGCCAATGTAATAGCACGATCGAAGTAACCACTAACTTCATTGCTAGGCTCGATAGCCAGTACACCTAACTGAGCATCAACATAAACATGATGATTTAATGCTGCCGCACAGTCTTTAATTTCAATACCAGATAAGGTTGGAATATTAAACGCACGCGCCAAAATCACGGTGTGTGAAGTGCTGCCTGCATGGGTTAATACCAAACCTTGTAATAACGCTTTATCAAGCCCTAAAAATTGACTTGGGGTTAAATCGTTGGCGATCACAATACTTGGTTGTTGGAGTGAAAACTCTGCTTGCTCATCAAGTACTGTTGGGTAAGCTGCGGTTAATAATTGGATCGATACATCTTTGATATCCAGTGCGCGTTCACGTAAGTAACTGCTTGCTGACTGGTCAAGTTGATGACACAATTTTTCCATCATAGCCAAGATAGCATTCGCCGTCGAATGGGTTGCTAGCAGTGTTGTTACGCCATTAATAAAGCTTGAGTCATTAATAATCGCTAAATGGGCGCTGGTGATTTCCTGCTCGTGGTGCGATCCCGTCGCAATGATGTGATTTAAGTGAGTACTAACTTGCGCGAGTGCTTGCTCAAAACGTTGTGCTTCATTGTCATCGTGTACTGCTGTTGCAAACTGCTGTGGATCGACTTGGCTCATCGCAACTAAAACACCACAACCAATGCCAGGAGCAAGACGTTTACCTGTGATCAAATGTGGCTGGTGGCGTAACAATGATTGCGGTAACACGATGTCGCTATCATCAGCTAAGGTCTCTAATGCTTCATCACAATGGGGAAATTGTTGCTCAATGTAAGTCTGAAGTGTCTGACATGCTTGTTCACTGTCTGCACCTTCAAAACTTATTGTGCAGTTATCATTTAATAGCGTATCGGTACCCACTAAGGCTAAAACACTTTTTGCATCACCTGAATTATTGGTGCGGTGATTGGTGAGTGTAATTTGACACTCAAATTGGCGGCACTGTTGTTCTAAATGGTTCGCTGGACGCGCATGAATACCATTAGGTAATACACATTGAAACGAAAATTGGTGAGTCATAAATACGATGCCTTAAATTTATTTAATATTATTGGTGAGCTAACAACAGTTGCTGACATTGAGAAAATATGCGTCGTGGATGCTGTAATGCATCTTGAATAGAAACTTCTAGACAGCGATGTTTTGTAAAACGGTCACTTTGCTCGACATTAATATCGGCCGCGAGGATAACAATATCAGCACGCTCAACATCTTGCTCAGTTAGGCGATTTTCTACTCCCATTGCTCCTTGGGTTTCGACTTTAATTGTGATCCCGAGTTTTTTCGCTGTCTCAGTGAGCTTGTCGGCTGCCATGTAGGTATGTGCAATTCCTGTTGGACATGCGGTGATCGCGACAACTCTCATGTGTTTCTCCTGCTGTTAAATAATCGAATGCTTAAGTAATGACATAAATATAAGCAGTTAATAGAGTGCAGGATAGAAGAGAAACGACGCTTTTATAGGACATTTGTAACCGTAATAACCAACCGTGATAGGGATCTCATTGCTTTATAGAGTGATATTTACAGAATAATTAGCATTTTTGTGCGTTGGTTGTTTAAGGGGAATAACACATAAATACCGTGAGTGTTATGTAGAGAGGATGAAATGATGATTATCTGTAGTATTTAGAGTATGGCTAGTAAATGGCAGAGAAGTTGTCGTTACGTCGAAAGAAAAAGGCAGTATGAGCGGGGGACAGCATACTGCTAAAGATCATTGTTTAATAAAGAATGATAATATTTCATAGATATAAATTATGCGTGAATTATTACTTAATTTTTAAAAATATAAACTGGATAAATATCATTTTAATAGCACTATGCTATCTAATGGTTTTTTATGTGACATCACGCAGCTTAATATTAATAATTAAACTATCATTATTGTTATTTAATTAAATACTCAACTTTATAGTGATCGCTAATTTAATAATTATAAATTGTGATATTGAGCCAAAATATTTCCATATAGCAGTGGGAGCTTCGTTCCAGCTATTTATAACAGCTACAAATATGCAGTGAATGCGTAATTAATCCTATATCTCCATCGATATTTATTTTTAATAATGCTCGTCAATAACGATACAGAATATCATTTAAGAATAACGATCAAATTATGTTCGTGGTCATGAATGATAACTCTGACTGTGAACATCAATTAAATCGATAACAAAAGGATTTGAAATGAAATTCAAACGTACCCTACTTGCAATAGCCGTTATTAGCGCCACATTTGGCTTAACGGGCTGTGATGAAGAAACCAATAATATTACCGTTACTCACCCTAATGGTGGTGATACGTTACCGCCGGTTGATGAAGGTGATAAGCCTGTTTGTCCACCAACTGGCGATGGCGATTGTGATGATAAACCAAGTACTGAAAAGCCGGTTATTGATATGGGCGTACATATTCCAGTTGATTTGTCTGGTATGGATGTTACCCGTTATGTTAACCCTTTTATTGGTACTGGTAATTTAGGTAATACTTACCCAGGTGCTACGACGCCAAATGGTATGGTGCAATTGTCACCAAACAACGGCTCTAATGGTTGGGAATATATTTCTGGTTATTATTACCATGATGCGCGTACCAGTGGTTTCTCTCATACGCATTTATCCGGTGCTGGTGCGGGAGACTTGAATGATATTTTAGTGATGCCGATTAACTCGCGTTCTAATTTTATGATCAACGAAGGCTCCGCCACGCTTAACTTAGAAGCTTCGCATTTTAAACATAAAGATGAGCAAGCAACGGCGGGTTATTATAAAGTTGATTTACTTGATTATGATATTACTGCTGAGCTAACTGCTTCCGATCGTGTTGGTGTCCATCGTTATACGTTCCCGCGTGATCAACAGTCAGAAATTATTGTTAACACTGGTTTTAAACTTAACTGGGATTATACTTCAGACTCGTTTATTCGTTGGGATAAAGAAAATAACCGTTTGATTGGTCATCGTTTATCTGATGGTTGGGCTGCATCTCAAAAAGAATATTTTGTGATGGAGTTTGATCAGCCGATTAAAAATGTCCGTTTTGCTTATTATGACAAAGAGACCAAACAATACGTTAATGCGCCAGCTGATTTTACTGAAATAGGCTCAATTAATGGCTCTCAAACCTATGATGCTGTTAATGATCGTGATGTGTTTGGTAAATATCAATATGCGCGCGCTTATGTTGAATTTGATACCGAAAAACAAGGGTTAACCGTTGAAGCAAAGTTAGCCCTATCAAGCACCGCGATTGGTAACGATGGCACTAATAAAGCGCCATTAAGTGGTGCATTCTTGAATTTGACTGAAGTGGCAAATAAAAACTTTGATCAAGTACGTTTAGATGCTACCAAGGAGTGGGAAGCGTTATTAGGTAAAGTTAAAGTTGAAGGCGATGAAGCCTATAAGCAAACTTTCTATACTGCGATGTACCATGCATTCTTAGGTCAAACCACTCACTCAGATCTTGATGGTAAATATTACCGTGCTTTCCAAGGGCGTAATGCTTATCCAAATGGTCGCCCATCGTGGGGTCAAGAAGCACCTTTAGTGGATGATATTCGTTTAGCTGATGCTAACAACGATGGTAAAGCCGACTTTACTCGTTATGATACTTTCTCATTATGGGATACATACCGTAATGTGCAGCCACTTGCTTCTATTTTGACACCAAATGCATTAGCTGATGTGGTGTTATCGATGTTGTCGTATGCAGAAGAAGAATTTACACCTTTGGATGCCGAAGGTAATGCAAGTCAACCACGTAAAGGTCGTCTACCTGAATGGACATTTAAAGGTAACGAAACCGGCATGATGATGGGGATGCACTCAACCCCGGTTATTTATGATGTACTGGAAAAAGGTATTCTCGATGCGCGTATGACTGAGCTTGGCTTTAGTCAAACCGAGCAAGATGATATTAAAGCGCGTTTGATCAATGCGATGGTAACCGATGCACGTAGTGGCTCAGCAGTTTCGTGGATCAGTGAGTATGAAAAAAATGGTTGGGTGCCAGCACAGCTACATGATGTCGAGGCTGATGCGTATGGTAAGCACTCACCGTTTAAAGACTCATGGACAGCTTCATACTCACTTGAATATTCAATGAATGATTGGATGATCGCTAAATCAATTGCCTTAGTGTTTAATGAAGAGGATCCGCGTTACACGGAATTTGCTGACCGTTCAAATAACTGGCAAGCCCAGTTCGATTTTGGTGGTGAGCCTAATACACCGTGGAAAGGTTGGTTTAAAGCCCGTGATTATAATGGTCAATTTATTGATAAGAACTGGACTGATCCTGTCACTGGTGGAAATACAGGTAAAAACTGGCGTCCTGATATGTTTAACTGGGCGTTCTCAGAGTCAAATGGTTGGCAATACTTCTTTAGTGTGCAACACGATATGCACGGTCTAAAAGATCTGATGACCCAAGTTGATCTTAAATCTAACCCAGACGCTAAAGATGGTGCACTCTTTGCTGCACGCTTAGATGAATATTGGTCAACATACCCAGATCGTAATGCCGGTGATAACCAATTCCCAGTGTTTAATACTGGTAATGTTGGTCAGCATGTTCAAGGTAACGAACCTGATCTTCATGTCCCTTATTTATATAACTACGTAGGTCAGCCATGGAAGACTCAAGCAGCGATTGCAGCATCGACTAATGTTTGCTACGACAATACCGCTGATGGTATTTGTGGTAATGATGACTTTGGTACGCTTTCTTCATGGTTTGTATTCCGTGCTCTTGGTTTCTACCCAGTAAATGCAGGTAGTATCTATGAGATTGGCACGCCAATGTTTGAAACTGCTTCAATTGATGTTGGTAATGGGCAGTCGTTTAATGTTACAGCGAAGAACGTTAGCCGTGACAATATCTTTATTCAAAATGCGACCTTTAATGGTAAAGCGTTTAACCGTACTTACTTAACTCATGATGAAATTATATACGGTGGTGATTTGGTATTCACAATGGGTGATACGCCAAATAAACTGTGGGGAGCGGGTGCAGATTCAATGCCACCAGATACAGGGATTGGTGAGTTCTTACATGAGAAATCATTACCAGTTGGTGCTCGATAGGTAAGTTATGTAAGTAAATATAAGAATTATTTATATCTATTGTTTTATAAATCCTACGGTAAATATCGTAGGATTTTTTTATTCCTGCTATTTATATTCAAATCATAATCGATATCAAATATTGTATTGATTATAAAGTCATTTATAAAATCACTGTTTGTTATTTTATTATTTATTTAAAATTCAAATAAAGCGTAATATTACTAAGAATTATATTATAAATAAAAAAATTAAAGCTATTTAAAATATTTGATAGATTATGCATTATTAATAAGTATTATTGACGAGAAGTAAATAGTTGTCACTAATAAGTGTTGAGTACAATGCGTTTGATATCATTATTTTCAAGCCGCTTAGACTATAAATGGCAATTGGAGATATTTATGCCTATTTCTCGTCGTGACTTTCTTAAATCTGCTATCGCTACGGCTATTGCAGCAAATGGTTTAACATTATTCCCCGCTAATTTTGCATTTGCTGATGATACTCTTTTAATTCCGAGTGCAAGCCATTGGGGCCCTTTCTATGGTGTAGTAAAAGACGGTAAATTAGTCGGTATTCAACCACGTAAAGAAATTGATCCACTGCCAACTGAAATGTTATTAGAAGGCTTATTAAGCCGAACTTATAATAAAACGCGTATTCAATACCCAATGGTACGTAAATCATATTTAGAAAATTTAGGTGGTGACACTAAACCTGAATTACGCGGTAAGGAACCCTTTGTTAGAGTAAGTTGGGATACTGCACTACAACTAACTGCAAGTGCTATTTTGCATACAATTGAAAATAAAGGTAACCAAGGTATTTTTGACTCATCTTATGATGGTTGGTCAAATACAGGCTTATTACGCCCACCTGTTGTTCAAGGTCGTTTCTTTAATTTAATTGGTGGTTGTAGTACCACTATTGGTGACTATTCTGCAGGTGCTTCAACGGTTATTTTGCCGCACATTGTTGGTGATATGGAAGTATATTCACCTCAAACCGCGTGGCCTGTTATTGAAGAAAATACTGAAGTATTTGTATTAGTAGGAAGTGATCCTTGGAAAACAAACCGCGTTGAATTCCGTGTTGCTGATCATCAAATGCAAAGCCATTGGCTGAAGTGGAAGCAAAAAGGGATTAAGTTTATTTCAATTAACCCTAAGCGCACTACAACTGATCATAATTTAGACAGTGAATGGGTGTCAATTATTCCAGGTACAGACACTGCATTATTTAATGCGATGGCCTTCCATTTACAAGATCAAAAATTAGCTGATCTTGAATACTTGAAAAAATATACGGTCGGCTATGAGCAATATCTTGATTATTTATTAGGTAAACAAGATGGCGTAGCTAAAACACCTGAGTGGGCTGCTAAAATCACTGGTATTCCTGCTGATGAAATTAAAAAGCTAGCGGTATTATTTAAATCTAAAAAAACCCAAATTGCCGCAGGTTGGGCCGTTCAACGTGCAGACCATGGTGAAATGATTCACTGGGCAATTATCAACTTTGCAGCAATGGCTGGTAAAATTGGTAAACCAGGCGAAGGCTTTGGTTTTAGTTGGCACTATGGTAACGGCGGTATGCCACAATCAGGTGCATCATTACCTGTGACATTAGGTCAAGGCTTTAACCCTGTCTCAGCAGGTTGTCCAGTTGTTCTTCAATCTGAAATGTTACGTAATCCTGGTAAGTCATTTACTTACAATGGACAAACATTAAAATTCCCTGATATATCAATGGTATATAATTCAGGTAATAACTTGTTTTCACACCAACAAAACCTTAATGCTTTAATTAAAGCAATGAATGACAAAGTTGAGACTTATGTTTGTCAAGATACATGGTGGTGTGCGTCAGCACGATTTGCAGATATTGTTCTACCAGCGACTAGTGCATTAGAACGGGTTGATATTACTTCTGGTGGTACGTATAGCAATAACAAAGTGTATGCTATGCAGCAAGTTATTGAACCTTACGGTGAAAGCTTAGATGACTTTGAAATTTTCCGTCGTTTAGCGAAGATTTTCCACGTAGAAGAAAAATATACTACGGGTAAAGATATGATGACGTTGCTGAAAACAGCTTATGAGTCATCAACTGCTGCTAAAATTAAACCGTTTGATGAATTCTGGAAAGATGGTGTGACTGTAATGCCAACCCCAGAAAAAGCCGATTACTGGCAACGTCATGGTGCATTTTATGATGATCCAGAAAAACATCCTTTACATACGCCATCAGGTAAAATCGAACTGTACAGTGAATCTATCGCTAAAATGAAGCTCGATGATTGCCCACCAGTGCCTACATATATGCAGCCATTTGAATTTTTAGGTAATGCTAAAGAAGGGCAATTGCATATTTTGAGTCCACACCCTTGGATGCGTTTACACTCACAAATGGCAAACGCAGATACTAATAGTTATGAATGTGTTGATGGACGTCAGTATTTGTTGATTAATGATCAAGATGCGCATGCTCAAGGTATTGTTGATGGCGATCTTGTTGAATTACATAATGAACGTGGCGCATTATTGTGTGGTGCTAAATTATCAAAAGAAGTTCGTCGCGGTGTTGCTTGTCTCCATGAAGGCGCATGGATGCAACTTGATAAATTTGGTCGTTGTAATAGTGGTCAAATTAATATTATTACATCGGATCAATCTTGTGGTGGACTTAGTCAAGGCACAAGTGCAAATACTTGTTTGGCATACTATAAAAAATGTACAGATCCATGTTCACCAAACAAAGCCTATGAACCACCAATGATCGAACAACCAACTGGGCCTAATGATGGTTCTGTT
The DNA here is from genome assembly GCF_024529955.1 of Photobacterium toruni. Taxonomy (NCBI): domain Bacteria; kingdom Pseudomonadati; phylum Pseudomonadota; class Gammaproteobacteria; order Vibrionales; family Vibrionaceae; genus Photobacterium; species Photobacterium toruni. The sequence goes on along the minus strand of NZ_AP024855.1, from coordinate 748,453 downwards.
TTGCCAATGGTTGATTTGAATATTGATGGTCGTATTGCATTACTTCATAAAGCAAATTCAGGTAAAAAAGCACCGAAGATCAGTCGTGGCCAAGAAATTTTCTATGCGAGTTGTACTATGTGTCACGCCGCACCTAATCCATCAGCACATACTCGTGCACAGTGGGAGGGTATCACACAAAGTATGTTCCCTCGTGCAGGTTTAAATGCCGCTGATCGTAAACTTGTTTTAGAATATTTAGATAAACACGCTGCAAAAGCGTAATTAATCTAGATTTTACATGATTAAAATCCGAACAATTCAATTGAATGTTCGGATTTTTTTGATAAAAAAACGCAGATAATGAGGCCAATACCACAAAATAAAACACCGGATATTGTTAAGCCTTATGATTCATAATAAATTTGGTTGGCTACGAAAATCTTGTGCCTCGCTAAGTTAATCCTGAACAATTAGCTTACGAGGCAGTCCTTTGCTTTGATTCTATTACGCTTCTCTCTATTCAAAATAATAGCGTTTATTAACGTTTTTCCTCTGTTTTTCTTTGTATCAATTAGAACTCAAAATATCATAACTATCTTATTGAATTAAATAATCTTAATCTATGAGGTTATTCATAATTCCGTGGCATTATTGCGTCTTTTTTGTAGCGTATCCATCATGAAATATTCGCTGGTGGATGATACAACTTTCACTATTAATGTTGACGATACTAATATTTACCAGTGCTCAAATATATAAAATTATGCGACTAAAGTGCATTAGCTAGCCATCCTTTTTTACGAATAGTTATGTTTTTAAAGAATAAAAAATGTAACAAAATTTGACAACCATAATTAAATGATTATTATTCTCATTCTCTTTTACCGAAAGATAACATCAAATGATGCTTAATTGGCTGAGGTGATTTTTGATTAATAAAAATAAACTTACTTTAGGGTTGTTATATTTGACAACTGTAAGTGGAACCGTAAATGCAGCAACTGTTTATAAAACGGATGATTCAAAACTAAATATTGGTGGTCGAATTGAAGCGCGAGCTGAGAATACTGAACATGACATTAATGATTTAAGTCGAGCGAGAGTTAAGATTGCTGGTGAGACGAAAATGACAGACGCTATTAGCGGTATTGGTGTTTTTGAACAAGAGTTTAAAGCAAAATCAGAAAAAACACGTTACCTATATGCCGGCATTAAAACGGCATTAGATAGCAGTTATGTAACCCTTGTTTATGGTAAGACAAATGGTGCAATGAGCGTTGTTACTGATATCACCGATATTCAGGCGGTTTATGGTGCGGTTGCGGCAAATAAATTTAAAGTAGGTAAGCGTATCGCCAACAGTATAGCTACTACTTATACCAACGACTTCGGAACCACTTTAAGCGCAAACTATGCTGGAGCAGAAGGTAAAGTCAAAGGCGATTTTGATAGCGGTTTCTCTGTCGCTGGCTCTCAAATAATCGGTGATACTGGTTTCATTACTGCCATCGGTTTTGCTAAACAAACTAAAGTTCAACAGCAATCAAAACAACAATTTGATATTGGTTTAGGTTATCAGCTAGATAAATTATACCTTGGTACGTTATACACAAGGCAGAAAGTTAAGGGAAAAACGGGTAACGGTTACGATGTTGTTGCGGCTTATAAGATTAACTCAAGATATAAAGCGACTATCGGTTTTGGTGAATTGAATTTTGATCAAGCTGATGATACTCGAGCAGTTAACGTGGATATTACTGCAAGATGGAATAGTCAGTTTAGAACCTATGCGGCGATTAATTTCGATACGGTACACAACGATATCCAACAAATGATTGGCATTCGTTACGACTTTTAATTACCAATAAGGCTTTATTATGAAAACTCGCTTAAAAATGTTAACCCTTACTGTTGGCGCAATTATTTCTTGCTCTGTATTTGCCGCAGATTATCCAATGACAATCACCGATATTACTGGTCGCTCGATCACGTTAGATCATCAACCTAAACATATTGCATTAGGTACAGCCCGTAACTTTCCATTATTAGAAATTGTTTACGGTAAAAATGCGGGTAAGCATTTAGTTGCGATGCGTGATGATATGAAAAATTCAGCTCCTAGCATGTATGATCTTTATCTTAAACGCTATCCGTCATTAGCAAAGGTACATACCATAGGCAAGATCAGTAAAGGCCAGTTTGATGCTGAAGCCTTTATTAATATGAAACCCAAGCCTGATGTACTTATTATTGGTTTAGATAGTGCAAAAAAGGCTCAGTCAACAGGATTGATTAACACGTTAGATGCGGCTGGTATTCAGGTGATCACTGCTGATTTCCGAGAAAAAACCATTGCCAACACTTTACACTCAGTAACCACTGTTGCAACCGCATTAGGCCAGCGGCAACGAGGTCAAGCATTCTCTGATTATTACCTTAAACACTTAAACTATATTAAGGATGTAATTGCACAACATCCTCAAATTAAATCAAAAAATGTCTTTCTTGAAACCGCCGCTGGTTATACCTTTGAATCTTGCTGTGATACCTATTCGGGTGGCAATATGAGTGATTTTATTACTCTGTTAAAAGCTGAAAATATTGCGACAAAACCGCTAAAAGGGGCGCATAAAGGGGTAATGTCTCCCGAAACAATTATTACCGCTAAGACTGATGTTTATATCATGCAGTCAGCTGGGTGGATTGATAAGAAAACGGGTAAAGCGACCCATGGCATTCCATTAGGTTATGCCATGAATACTCAAGCAATAGCGGCTCAAACTGAGTTGTTGATGTCACGTGATTGGTTAAAAGCAACCAAAGCATTCCAAACAAAGGATATTTACGCGGTGTATAAGCCGTTTTATAACTCACCTTATAACCTTGTTGCACTTGAGTATTTTGCTAAGTGGATTCGTCCTGAATTATTTAAAGATCTGAATCCTGAGCGAACCTTTGAGGAAATGAATAAACAACTTGGTGATCATGATGTGAAAGGTATTTTTGGTATTAGCAACTTTGAAGCAATGGCGAAACAATCTTAACTGAGCGAAAATAAAAATATTTACGATTGAGATTAGACGTAAAAAGACCACTGATATTAATTCAGTGGTCTGTTATTTTTTACAGTACGTAATGATTATTTTTCACGTAATAGAGATAAAAACTTTTCTCTTGTTAGCTTAGATATGTTGAGTGCTAATCGTTTTTGTAATAATTTAACTTTTTTATCCTTCAATTTACATGCGAGCTTTAAAGATATTAACAATCTCAGCAAGATTTGCTTGACGAGGGTTCGTTAAAGAACACGCATCATTTAGGGCATTTTGTGCCATAAATGCGAGTTTATCTTCAGTAACACCCAGGTCAGCTAGACGTTGCTTAGTCCCTACCTTTTCAGATAGTGCATCAATCGCTTCAAGGGCTGCGTTAACTGCTTGCTCTTGAGTCATGCCTGATACATCAACACCCATTGCTTTTGCGATATCAACAAAACGTTCTGGTACTTGTTGAGCATTGAAGCGTGATACTTCAGCCAATAGGATTGCGTTACATAAACCATGAGATAGGTTGTAAACACCACCTAGTTGGTGTGCCATTGAGTGAACGTAACCTAGAGAAGCATTTGAGAATGCCATCCCTGCTAAGTATTCACCGTACTGCATTGCATCACGTGCAGCGCGGTCTTCACCGTTATTCACGACTGCTTCTAAGTTGTTAACAATTAACTCAATCGCTTTGATTGCAGATGCATCAGTGATTGGCGTTGCTGCTGTTGAAACATAGGCTTCAACTGCATGAGTTAATGCGTCCATCCCTGTTGTTGCCGTTAGGAACGTAGGCATTGCTACCATTAGTTCTGAATCGTTAACTGCGATGATAGGGGTGAAGTGCTTATCAACAACTGGGTATTTAGTTTCATCTTCTTGGTTTGTGATGATAGCAAATACCGTCATTTCTGATGCCGTACCTGCAGTTGTATTCACTGTTACCAATGGAAGTTGTGGTTTTTTCGATAGGTGTACACCTTTTGAGTAATCACGAATATGACCACCGTTAGCTGCCACCAATGCGATACCTTTAGCTGTATCGTGAGAAGAACCACCACCAAATGAAATCACGAAGTCTGCTTTGCTTTGTGTAAGAAGAGCAAGACCATCTTCGATGTTTTTCTCAGTTGGGTTTGGTTGAACACCATCAAATACAACAAAATCTAAGTTATGTGCTTTTAGCTCATCAGTCAGTTTATCCACTAGGCCGATTTCAGCAAGAATACCATCAGTCACGATAAGTGCTTTTTTCAATTCTTTTGATGCTAGTTCAGCACCTAGAGATTGAATAGCGTTAGGACCCATTAAGGTTACAGGTGGCATGTAAAATACATTGCTCATAGTAAAGCTCCGATAATTTTTTATTAATTTTTGATGACTTATCGCGATAGCCATAAGCCTGAATTCGAGTTTACGTTGAGGGATATACTGTAGGGGTGATGTATATCCTTACCGATTTTAGTGTTGCTGTCTGTTTCGATGGGGTTATATTAACAATTACTGAAAAGTTAACAATATACATAAAAACAAAAACACTATTACCAACGTGTAATAATAAAAGGTGTTGAATGATTGCTTGGCTCGTTGATACAGGCTAGTGCTCTCTTGACATAAAAATAAGGTAAGAAGGTTTCTCTGGAAATGATTGTTTTGATTTAAAGTTTATAGCAATATTACTTGTATCTTAATATTGCAACTAATATGAACCTGATTACATAATATGCATGCTGCTAAATATAGTTGTTTTTAGGAAAAAGTCACACTAGGTAACGAGTAAAACCTGTTTGAGACTTTAGAATCGTTTCTTGGGACGATTTTAGTCACATCAGAGTGATAAGCGATTGATGACGAGATGGATTGATTAAATAAATTTATTTTTAATTGTTTGGTCAGATGTAGTGAAAAATAAATTCATATAAGAGAAATGTAGTAACAAGAATCATGACTAAGCATATTATACTGACCGTAAGTAATTCTTTCCGCGATTTAATTTTCAGGCAGTGCATTTTATGATCGACAATAATTTCTTTACTCCGTAGTTTTATATATAAACGATTAGCTTTATTTATATCATTATGACTTGATAATAATGCGTGATCCCATAAGTAAGATCGCTTATTTCCTTGTTTGTTTTCGTTATTTATTTGTTGTCGTATTTTTGTTATTGTTGGTTTTTTACCTGCAAAGAACGGCATTCATAACTCTTTTATATAAAGATTAGACTTGATATTCAAAGTTAATGCATATGGTTTCTATGTCATCGAATGATATTTGAATATGGGTGTGTTTTTTAGCGAGAGAGCATTGCGATCTTTAGTCTTTGGCTAGATGTGAGAAACTCACTCTTTGCGGGAGTGGTTTCTCGGAAAACTTAAAGCACTAACGAAAGATCGTAACTGAATTTTATAGTACTTTTATTAAAAATATAAACTTCGTTCACCCTTTGGGCGAGTTTTAAAACGTCGATGTAACCACATATATTGGCTTGGCGCAGCCATAATTGAATGTTCTACTACTTTATTAATATAAACGGCAGCAGTATGCGGTTCATTGTGTGGAAAATCATTTAATGGTGGATATATCTTTAATGTATATTTACCACTGTTACTATTTCGGATCATAGAAAAAGCCACTGGTACTGCACCAGAAGCATTAACTAATAAACTAGTTCCAGTCGTTGTACAGGCATCTTTTACTGCAAATAATGGTGCAAAGGTTGAGTTACGACCTTGACCATAATCCTGATCAGGAGCATACCATAAGATCTCTCCGTTTTTTAAGCCTCGGAGCATACCTTTTATATTTTTACGATCAAGCATATATTTATTTGAACGTACACGACCTTTAAACTGAAAATAATCAAAACAGGGGTTATTGTTTGGTCGATATACTCCGACGCCTGGGTTTTTCAAACCAAAAGCGCGTGCACCTAATTCTAAATTCATAGAATGTACTGCAATTAATAGAATGCCATTTCCTTGCTGCTGTAATTGTTCAATATACTCTAATCCTTCAATTTCAACGTGCCTCTCCACACGAATATCAGGCCAAAACCATGCCATCGCTGTTTCAAATAATGCTAACCCAGTGTTATCGATATTCTGTAAAATTAAACTTTGCTGCTCTTCTATCGATAAAGAAGGGAAACACAATTTTATATTTTTCTTAATCGTTTCTCGACGACTCGGCATAACCATCATTGCTAATCGACCAATACCTTGTCCTAACCTAAATTGAATAAAATATGGTAGCCAACTTAGAAGATACATCACTCCCATTAATATCAGTACAGACCAATAACGAGGATATAAGAATGATTTTGTAAATGTCGCTTCAGTAAATTTACGCATAATAAAATATAAAGTTTCTCTGTTAATATTTTAAAACCATGTAGTTAACAATAATTTCGAATAAAAAATAGAGCATCAGTAGTCAATAACATCTGCGGATGATACATTTAATTCTTAGATATATATGAGATAGAGGTAATCAGGAAAATATTTATTCAGTCAAAAGTAATATTTAATAATATGTGGTAATACGTTTATATCTGGAAGTTATTAATTTGATAATCTATTTTTAAAATAATATATACTCATAAGTATTTAATAAGGAAGCTTAATATATAGCTAATGAAATGAATATTGCTATCTGTTTTATTGAGCCCTACTCTTTATTAGTAATATATTAACAAAATAATATTAGGTAACAATACCCATAAAAATAAAACACTATTACGAAATAGTAATAATGTTTACAAACAGAATAGTGTATTTTAGCGAAGTAAAATGGGTAGTAATTGTATATCTATGTAATTATAAAACAGGTTTTATATATTATTTTTATGTTTAATTTTCTATATGTTTAATAGAAGAGAGCATTATACTTTTTAGCTATTCATTCTGGCTTAGTAGAAATATTTAAAAATAGTAATAGTTGTGATTTAATAATGAAAAAAAATATATTATTGATTTAATAAGAAAATCAATGAAAATTAGTCATGTAGGTAATGATGAATTAACAATTTTAAATAAAGGAAGATTTGCTAATGCATACGTGTACAGATATAAAACATTAAAACATGATATAACCATAAAGGATTTCCATCATTGTCCATCTATTATAAGAGTAACATATGGAAGATTAATGGCGAAGAAAGAGGTAAATATAATAAACAAATTAAATGGGATTAATGGAATAACATCAAATGCATATATGTTATCACCTTATACTTGCGCATTTAATTATGTTGAAGGGACGGCTATAAAATCAAAATACAATATTCCTGAATTAACTTTTATTCAGCTTGAAAGTATTATTAATTCTATTCATGATAGAGAAATTGTACATCTTGATCTTCGAAATTATGGGAATATTATTACCGATAATAATAATATTCCTTACATTATTGATTTTCAAACAGGAATAAGTACAAAATATTTCCCGAAAATAGTTAAAGCATTATTACGAAAAATAGATATTTCAGGAGTATATAAAGCATGGTATAAATATGATAAAAAATCAATGCCTGACGATAAAATTTTATTTTTGAATGATTTTAAGAGTATCAGAAGGTTATGGCCATTTAAAGGATATCCAATAACCCGACTTATAGAAAGAATTAAAAGTTAATTTTGTTGTTAGTAGTAAATATAAATCTATGAAAATGGTTAATTTTATATTTAACTTTATAGATAATTATATGTTATGTTTTGATACCAATATATTTATATTATATCTAATCGCATAAGATGGATTTTATTAAATATAGTTATTTTAAACTCTATGGATTAGTTGTTAATGGGACAATATGCAGTAATAGCACTGGAATAGATAATATGAATCGTGATAAGTATAGCAGTATGACGTTCATCGTATTCGCCGAGTTTTTATTTGTTATCGCCATGATAATATAAGGAAAGAATTTAAATATTGTGAGTATACATAAATAAGTTTGATATTAAACACCATCAATCATGAAGGTATTTTTTCCTGTGAGGTGGATTTAGAATGACTACAAACTAAAAAGCAGTACAAAAACAGCTAATGTCCCATATTTTGTAAGACTTAGCTACTAAACGTACCAATCTCTCATTACGTATTAATGAAGTTCTGCATTTTTAATATAGGCTATTATTTAATGCTTATAAGAAAATTATAGGTACATCATTACCTTTAGGTATATTGGCAAGCAGATTTAAATCAAATCTGTCGTAACGAAGTAGCAATAATGCTTTTTAATGTATTTTGACGCGGATTATTGATTAGCATTATTTCAGTTGCGTAAAGCAGAAAAACGAGAACGTAAACAATATGAGGCGTTTTGTTTAATCCTAAAAAGTCGGCATGGCAGCCTTTCTTTTATTTAGTCGTTACCCTCTTGTTTCGCATAAAATTTGTGATGTTAAATGCTAACAATTTAAGAGGTCGCCTAAGCGACCTTTGTTGTATCTGCCCTATACAATGTATTGGGTTTATTAGGTGTCTATCATTAAATATTTAATAGTATGTGATTTAAAGTAAGAAAAAGAGGCTTTAATTAACGTCCTTCTTGATAGGTATTTTTACTGATTGAGTGATGTTATTTTTTGAGTAAGAAGTTAACTAATTCAAAATATTCATCAACAGATTTAATATCACTTGTTTTTACTAGGTACTTATTGTTGACTATAACTGCAGGAACACCAGTTAATTCTGCTGCTTCAAAAGATTCATCAAAACGAACCACCATAGCGTTAACAGAAAAACTATTAAATGCGCCATCAAATACTGCTGCAGGCACACCTTCATCTATGAAAAGCTGGCGTATTTCCGCTTCATTATGTGGTGGCTGGTTAAGAGTATGAATACGATTAAATAATACCGGTACCATTTTATCCGTAACATTTAATATCACTGCGGTTGCAAATGCTTTACTCATAACTTTTCCCATTGAACCACCTATAAATGACACATGCATTTTCTGAAGATTCACATTATCTGGTAGCTTAGTTTTTAATTTACGTATTATGGATTCAAATTGAAAACAATGGGGGCAGTAAAATGAGAAATACTCAGTCACTATTGGTGTTGTTGATTGTGGTTGATCTAATACCTTATAGTAATTGCCTTCCGTAAAGTTAGCTGCGTGCACAGAAAAAGACAATAAAGCCGCGCTGATTAGCGTAAGTACGTTTTTCATTAGTTCAGGGTCCTAATATATCGATTTATATCAATAGGTTTGATGTTAAATACTGACTTATTTGAGTCGATATTTTTGTATATTGTTTTAAAACTCAGTCAAAAAAAAGCCGCTGATAAATCAGCGGCCTTTTCGACAGATTAATTACCTATAGTCAGGGTAATTACATGCGAGCTTTAAAGATATTAACAATCTCAGCAAGGTTTGCTTGACGAGGGTTAGTTAAAGAACACGCATCATTTAGAGCATTTTGTGCCATGAATGCTAATTTATCTTCAGTAACACCCAGGTCAGCTAGATGTTGCTTAGTACCTACCTTTTCAGATAGTGCATCAATCGCTTCAAGGGCTGCGTTAACTGCTTGCTCTTGAGTCATACCTGATACATCAACACCCATTGCTTTTGCGATATCAATAAAACGTTCTGGTACTTGTTGAGCATTGAAGCGTGATACTTCAGCCAATAGGATTGCGTTACATAAACCATGAGATAGGTTGTAAACACCACCTAGTTGGTGTGCCATTGAGTGCACGTAACCTAGAGAAGCATTTGAGAATGCCATACCTGCTAAGTACTCACCGTACTGCATTGCATCACGTGCGGCGCGGTCTTGACCGTTATTCACGACTGCTTCTAAGTTGTTAACAATTAACTCAATCGCTTTGATTGCAGATGCATCAGTGATTGGCGTTGCTGCTGTTGAAACATAGGCTTCAACAGCGTGAGTTAATGCGTCCATACCTGTTGTTGCAGTTAGGAACGTAGGCATTGCTACCATTAGTTCTGAATCGTTAACTGCGATGATAGGGGTGAAGTGTTTATCAACTACTGGGTATTTAGTTTCATCTTCTTGGTTTGTGATAATCGCAAATACCGTCATTTCTGATGCCGTACCCGCAGTAGTGTTCACTGTTACCAATGGAAGTTGTGGTTTTTTCGATAGGTGTACACCTTTTGAGTAATCACGAATATGACCACCGTTAGCTGCCACCAATGCGATACCTTTAGCTGTATCGTGAGAAGAGCCACCACCAAATGAAATCACGAAGTCTGCTTTGCTTTGTGCAAGAAGAGCAAGACCATCTTCGATGTTTTTCTCAGTTGGGTTTGGTTGAACACCATCAAACACAACGAAATCTAAGTTATGTGCTGTTAGCTCATCAGTCAGTTTATCCACTAGGCCGATTTCAGCAAGAATACCATCAGTCACGATAAGTGCTTTTTTCAATTCTTTTGATGCTAGTTCAGCACCTAGAGATTGAATAGCGTTAGGACCCATTAAGGTTACAGGTGGCATGTAAAATACATTGCTCATAGTAAAGCTCCGATAATTTTTTATTAATTTTGATGACTTATCGCGATAGCCATAAGCCTGAATTCGAGTTTACGTTGAGGGATATACTGTAGGGGTGATGTATATCCTTACCGATTTTAGTGTTGCTGTCTGTTTTGATGGCTTCATTCTACGCCCTATCATTTAAGTAACAATAGTGGGTGAATCCAAAACACTTTTACGAAATAAATTGCAATAAAGTAGAGAAAAAATGTTTTAGTAAAGCAACGATAATAAAAGAAACAGAATTATTTATCAGTGGCTGATAATAGTTTGTCATTAAAGCTCATGTGGCTATTCTTTTTCGTTACCACAATGCCTGAATGTGATTTGTCCGCGGTACCGTTTACTGCATAATGGTTGGTAACAACAGCATTATTTGCTTGATTATTAAAATGAACGTTGCCTGTGAATGCGCCATCACGTGCTGATGAAGTGTAAGAAGTGGCGATAATAGCGGTCGCGATGATTGCTTTAATAACTGTTTTCATGAGTTGTGTAACCTTATCTTTATTGTTGTTTGTCACGCCGTCGGCGTTTCGGTGGGGGTATATTAACAATTACAAAAAACAAAACAATATACGATAAATGAAAAAGATTATTACATATAAGAGATAATTGAGAATGGTGCAATATCGTTAGATAACATAACGGACGCAATGCGTGCGACCGTTATCGATGAGGAAAGGAGATATAATGAGAGGTTAATGAACTAAATTGGCTGATCTAATTTATCATAACTGCGGAGCTTATAGTTGATGATAGAGAGTATCCAACAACCAATAAATATCGCAATTACTCCAATACCAACCATACCAAAATGATCGGTCATGGTATTAATACCGTCCCAAAATGATCCGCTTAACGTTAAACTTGATGCAATTGCACTTAATGCTTCTAAGCCACCAATAATTAATGCAACAATCACAGAAATACCAGTAATAGTCATGTTGTAGTAAAGCTTGCGTGATGGTTTTGAGAATGCCCACCCATAGGCGCCAAGCATTACCATATTATCCAGTGTATCAATTAATGACATGCCGACAGTAAATAAAACAGGGAAGATCATGATTAACCAGATATTCATTCCTTGAGAAGCATTGGTTGCCGAAAGTGCTAATAGGGTAATTTCACTTGCGGTATCAAAACCAAGTCCAAATAAGAATCCAATAAAATACATGTGCCAGCTTTTATTTATAAATTTAAATGAAAAATGGAAAAGTTTATTTAATGGTCCCGTTAATTGAATATTTAAATCTGCATCTGTTGGGCGAATACCTTGCTTATATGCATTGAATTTTTTATAGACAGAAAGAAAAATTCTAAGGTTGATATAAGCCATGATTAATAAAAATAAAATAGAAACACTGGTGCCTATCATGCCGCCAATATCGCTAATAAATGGAATTTTTGATTTAAATGTACCAACAGTTACCGCAATGGCTGCCGCGGCTAACATTACAATGGTGGAATGACCGAGTGAGAAAAAAGTACCAATGGTGATGGGTTTTTTACCTTGCTCCATCATTTTACGGGTGGTGGTATCAATAGCAGCAATATGATCAGCATCTACGGCATGGCGTAAACCTAAAGACCATGCCAATAGTGACATACCTAGCATTGCGGGGTGCTGATAAAAGGCAAGTACCGCAATAACCCATACCGTTATATTGATTAAGATAAGGCTAGATACCAGCCATATCGCATTTTTTTTCGTATTATCGCTGATTTTCATTAGATTTAGTCTCTAGTCTTTATGATTGATATTTAGAAAGTTACGTTGAGAGAATGAGTGAAATTTAATATTTATCAATAGAGCATACGAAATATAATATTTCTTTTTTAATAATACTTATCATTCTATTTTCTTTGTTAAGTTCTATCATTAGGTTTTAGTCTTGAATGAAGACTATTTAATTTTCTATTTTATTGATCTGTCTTTTTTATAAATACTAAAGCCCCTTTTTATTTATGTTTTATACGTTGTTGGTCATTATAAACATCCCTCTAGCGTATGTATTGATTTTTTAATGGTTGTTATATCGATAAAAGTAGCACAGTATATTTTTGCTCTTTAAATATAAAAATAAATAAAGAAAAATGTTATGTCAGTAACTGTTGAAGGTAAAAAATTATCAGTGGACGCTCAATTTCCACAAGCAGGTCAGTTAGCGCCAGAGTTTACACTATGTGGTGCAGATCTTAGTGATTTGACACTGAGTTCACTTAGAGGAAAGAAGGTTGTTTTAAATATTTTTCCAAGTATTGATACGCCTGTTTGTGCGATGAGTGTACGTGCATTTAATCAAATGGCAGCGGGTATTGATAATACTGTTGTGGTTTGTATTTCAGCAAATTTGCCATTTGCAGCAAATCGATTCTGTACCACAGAAGGGTTTGATAATGTCAAAACAGCATCATTTTTCCGCGAGCCTTAATTTACTCAAACTTATGGTGTAAATATTAATGAAGGGCTATTAAAAGGTCTGGCTGCTCGTGCTGTGATTATTGTCAATGAGGATGGGCTAGTGACTTACAGCGACTTGTTGCAGAAATCAAACATGAACCTAATTATGAAGCCGCAATGAAGGCTTTACGTTAAAAAAATCCCCCTATAGCTAAGTGCTTTTAGGAGAATTTTATTCTCTGTATGACGCCACATTATTTCTCACTGCTGAACATGTTTCAGAATTGTTTCTCTATGCCGCTGAGCCTGTTTATACCGTCGGTTGTCCGTTATTTGATGAAGTACGTTTACCGGTTAATAATGGTTTCTTTATAGTTAAAGTACTAAATAACGCTGATGATAATATGTACATAAAATCGGTGTCTATCAATGGCTATCTATTAGATAGCGGATTGTTCTTTAATCACTCCGAATTTAAAGCTGGAGGTGAACTTAAATTTGTTATGACGGGTGATAAGTTACAAGCAATGACATTGCTGACCAATTAAATAGAATAGTATTAAATTGAATATAAAAGGGACGTTTAAATGACGTCCCTTTTCAAGTTAATACAATATATAAAAACAATTTAAAAAAGAAGAGTTATTTTCTATGGATATTATTATACTGTTTTTTATAATAAAAAAAATAATTTACAGCCGCATAAAAAATAATGATATAGCCTAATGATTCAGAACTTTCTTCAGCAATATTTTTGACTATTCGTTGAAAATTATCACCTAAAATTTGATGCCACATTCCCCCCATACCAAATAATCGAGAATAAACTAAAGTAATACCAAGACCTAAACATAATATTGGGAAATAACTGTTTTTCATTACTTCAGCTAAGGCTTTGAGTGTTTGTTCTCGTTGTTGATTAGCATAGATAAGTGTTGAAAGTGCAACACTTAATGCTGGGAAAACCCAAAAGCCATGAAAGATTAATTGGTCAAAAAATGAGTCTAACTCTCTAATGAGTAAACAACAAAAAAAAGCAGCAATAAGGAAAGCTGTACGCTTATACAGTTTTCTAGTTTGTCCTAAATAAGCAAATACGACAGTTGTTCCTAATAATAGAAATTCTTGAGTATATTCCGTTAAAGATTGTTCAGGAATGTTATTTTTTAAATAAATAACATCATAGTATATAATTGCTATCGGGATTATTAAGATAATTAAAAGGAATAAAAAGTTCGTTAATTTTGAAATAATTGTATTTATGTATGAATGCATATTATTGTCATCGGTCTGTCTAAGTTATTAGTTTGTATTTATTGCTTATTAGCATAAGTAAAAATCCCATATAATTACAATATTAATTTATCGGAAGACGGTGTGTATTTAGAAATATAGCTTATTTTTATTCATAAATACGAACAAAATAATATGCCGAATGTTAATATATGAATTGAAGTGTAATCTAAATTTAGCACTCAACTAATTAAAACATATAGAATAATTATTTTTAGAATTGGAGTGTTAATTAAATAATAAACACTCCATTATTACTAATAGGTAATAATGATTTTATTAATAACGATGATTCAAAATAAACCGTTTTTGTTTTTTGGTTGAAAAATACTCGATATCATATTTTTTATTAGTCTTTTATGATTTACATCTAAATATTAATGTTAACAATTGTGGATGAGTTTCATCATTAAAACATTATTCATATCCAGAATATTAGACAATATAGTGATTATATTACCATATGCATGGTAATGAGCCTTCGCATCATATTCCATATTTGTATAATTTGACTGATGAGCCATGGAAAGCACAAGAATACTTAGATCAAATCATGAACCAGTTCTATACCACAGAGCCGACAGGTTTAATTGGTAATGAAGATGTAGGACAAATGTCGGCATGGTACATCATGAGTGCATTGGGCTTTTATCAAGTAACACCCGCAGATCCTACTTATTCTATCGGTCGTCCACTGTTTGATAAGGTGTCAATTGATGTTGAAGGTGGTGAATTTACTATTGTGGCTGATAATAATAGTCCGGTGAATAAATACGTGCAGTCAGTCACTATTAATGGTCAAGAGTTAGGTGCTAACTTAACCTTTAAACACAGCGATATTAAAGCCGGTGGTGAATTACGGTTTGTGATGACAGGTGATAAGAAACAAGCGTTGCAGGCGACATTTTAATTAATTAGTCAATAGATTAATAGTTATCAAATAAGCGTGCTCTTAGTGATCTAAGCGCACGCTTTTTTGTCATTACTCAGCTGAAAGATCTAACCCAAAATGCTCATCACAGGTGGTTTGACTGGGTTGATTAGTATTGTCGTAACCACAGTGATCGGTTTCGAGAATGTTGTATTCAACACGTGCAGCAGCGAGTAATTGGAAAAATTCTTCTTGGGTCACTTTACGCTCGCGGTAATAACTGGCGTAGGTGGAACTCCCAGAGAAAAAGCCTTGAGCAGTACGAACGCGGCTGTCGTTCGGTGGTAGAGTGGTGAGTTGATTTTGTATGATACTGCCATCAGGCATTCTTACTTGGTAAAGCACAGTATCATCGCCAATCAAGGTGGTATTAGTGTCTAATGTCATGCCAAATGATTCAAATGGACCTGAAATATTACCACTACAATCAGTGGCTTTTTGATCGGCACTGAATATTTTCTCATTGCCATTGATACCACACTGACCATTACCGAGTGCTTCGGTGGTTGCATCACATAATTCTGCTAATTTGGGCGGGTACAAAAACACATTTCGTTGTTTAATCGCGTTTCCAATCACTTCTAAATGAATAAAGCCTTTATAATTATCATAACGGTAAGGCCAACGGCTAGAAACCTGTGGCGTACCGTCTGCACCGAGTAAGGTATATTCACCGACCCAGTAACCGTTCTCCCGTTGCCATGGCGTAAAATCAAGTAATTGGAAATTATCGACATCACAGTTATCTTCTTCGATGGCTAAACTGGGATCGGATTCTTCAGCTGCTTGAGTTGGTTCTTCAGGGATTGGGGTACTGTTAGTATTATCATCATTGCAACCGCTGAGTATGGAGATACTAACGCATAATAATGAGGGTATTAGATATTGAGGTATAGGCATAGAGTGAGTTTCTTAATGGAATAATATATAAAAAATTAGTCAATTGAGATGATCTTGCTGCCTTATTTTTAATAATACTTCGTTGTTTATTATTTGATGATAGCCTTTGTTACAACTTCCTATCTTTCATACAAATTGAAACATATTGCTGATATTTAAAACAAACAAGAGCGAGTATATTTTATTTAAACCCACTTTTTTATTTCTATTTATACGGTTGTTGAGTATCGCAATCGTTTCAAGGACAGCAACAATGACAAGGTTTAAGTTAAAGATCACTCATGGTTTATCTCATCATCCTGATATTATCAAAGTGACGACGGATCCTCGCCAAGCTTTGCGTTTTCTTGAGCGTGAAGTGTCGCCTTATACGCGTGGTTTTACGAAAATTGTCACTATCGATAATAAGCAGTATGTGAAAAGTATTGCAGAAGATGATAGTAAAGCCTTTCGTTATGATTATATACCTTATAATCAACTCGATATTCTATGGCAAAAGGTGTGGGGATTTGTACTTAATAAATGTAAATAATCAAAGGTCGGCTGGTATATAACAACACCCTGTTAGTCTAATCTTAACAGGGTGTTGTTGATTTTAGTGTGGCGATATTATCTTTTGGGTAAGAATAATTACTTAGTCATGATCACTTCAGCTTGACGTTCTTCCGGCTTATCCATGCCCGTTTGCCATAACCAGTAAGTAATATATCCCGGACAATTTAAGCTCACTACTTTATGATTACCATGGCAATCTATCGCATGAATAGTGACGCCTTCGGTATAGCCATCTTTTAGATAATCAAGATCGCGAATCGCTTCATAGACGGCTTCATCTAACGTCATCCCCATCTTCATATATAACACCACAGCATGGGCTGTTGAACAACGAATACTCATTTCCCCTGTGTGAGTACAAGCACAGGCGCCATAACGGCTATCGGCATACGATCCTGCACCAATAATTGGACTGTCACCTAAACGACCGGGGTATTTCCATGCCCAACCCGAAGTCGAGGTTGCTGCAGTAATTTTGCGGTTAATGTCACTGCTTAGAAAAACCGTGGTATCACGCACTCGCTCAGGATCAGTGGCATTATTAGACAGTGGCGCAAGAGGCACGTTAGGAAATGCTGCTTGTTGCTCTGGTGTCATTGCTTGCTCTAGTTTTTGCCACCACACTTGCTTTGAATCTTCAATAAGATTATTACCAGCAATGGCATCAATTTCATTAGCGAAAATTGCAGCACCTTCACCAACTAAAATTTCATGGTTGAGATCGGTCATTACCTGATAGGCGACTTCTATTGGATGAATATAGCCTTTTAACGCTCCAACTGCGCCAGTACGTAAACTGTCGCCATCCATTACCGAAGCATCTAATTCCATTTCACCTAATACATTCGGCCAGCCGCCATAACCGACGGTACGTACGCGTGGATCTAATTCCACCAGCTTAATGCCCTCAACTAAAGCCCGTAAACCTTCTTCACCTGCTTGTAGGCGACGAGCGGATGCTGCAATGCCAGGGTAGGCTTCTGAATTTGCTAATAAGATCATGTTAACTTCCTTGTTATTGGTGCAACCGATCTTGCAAGATCAATTGTTGGCAAAGTTCGGTTAATAATAAAGTGCCGTAGCCCGTTGTGGCTTTAGGATAAATTTTACGGTGGTTCATGCCGAGTGACATTGCGGCAGAATCAATGTGGATCCATTTTTGATCCGGTTGAATAAAGTGTTCTAAAAAAGTAGCCGCAACACATGGGCTACCGTCTGGCTCTTCGCTGCCATGGCGTAGATCAGCAAAGTCACTGTTAAGTGCGGTGGTAAACATGCCACCTGTCGGCATTGGCCATAACAGTTCAGAACATGCTTGACCTGCTGTTTGAGCATTCGCAATCAAGTTATTATCATTACCCATTAATGAGGCATAGGCTTTTCCAAGTGCAATACCAGTGCCTCCCGTTAAGGTGGCAATATCGACTAAATAATCAGGTTGGTAGTGCTGCTGAGCATAATGAAGTACATCAGCAAGCACCATTCGTCCTTCAGCATCAGTGGTAATGATTTCAACATTGGTTTTATTGAGCATGGTGACCACATCACCGGGTTTAATCGCTTTACCTGATGGCATGTTTTCCACTAAGCCACATAAGCCAATCACACGAATCGGTAATTGTAGTTGAGCGATGGCATTTAACGCGCCCACAACGGCTGCCGCCCCGCCCATGTCGACTTTCATGGTACTCATATAACGTGGTTGCTTAATGCTGATACCACCAGAATCAAAGGTGACACCTTTACCGACCATCGCGACGGTAAATCGGGGATCTTGCGGATGGTAATCAAGACATAACAAGCGCGCTTCGCGATCACTACCTTGTGCGATACTCATTAAGCCGCCAAATCCTTGTTCAAGCATCATCACATCATCAAGGTAGGATAATTCAATGTTGTTGATCGCTAATGCTTCTACAGCCTCGATAAAAGATTGTGGATAGAGAATATTACCCGGTTTATTAGTTAACTCGCGTGCAATCAATTGGCTGTGAGCGAGCACTTTACCATCTGCAAATGCAGCATTATCACCAGCACCAGCACCAGCACCAGCACCAGCACCAGCACCAGCATTAAGTAGAGTAAAATCTGCCAGTGTCGGTGCTAATAATGGGCTGTTACGGTGGTGGTAATGATAATTTGATAACGCTAAACCAAAAGAGAGCCATTTCAGCCATTGCTGGCGCTCGAAACAAGCAGCAATGTTGGTATCAATGCACAGTTGTAACGTTGTTGCTTGAGTAAATGTGGTTGCGATTAAATAGCCAATGTCTTGAATATCGGCAACAGTAATAACGTGCTTACTGATCTCAGCATTAAAATCACTCACATCTTGGTTAACGGTTAATGTTGAATGTTCCCTCAAGGTTAAATGCAGTGTTCGAGTTAATTGATCGCATTGATGCTCACGGCTAAAAGTGAATGTTAATAGGTTGCTATTCATTATTTGATTCCACCCTCAGCGATAGGGTGAGGCATTTCAGTTTGAGTCGCTATCAGGGTTTCATCACTACGTTGCTGCCAACGGCGCATGCCTTTGTGTGAACGTAATTGTGGGTTGGCTATTTCATCGACGGCAAAGTTTAATAACGATAAACCGATAGCAATAAAAATCAGCGCCAGACATGGGGCGAGGATTTCCCACCATGCGCCAATCAACATCGACGAAGAGGTCTGAACGTTATATAACATTACTCCCCAACTGATGGCATTTGGATCACCAAGACCAAGGAACGATAAGCTGGCCTCGGTCATGATTGCCAGCAGTACACAGCCTATAAAACTAGCGCCAACAATCGACATTAAGTTAGGTAGAATTTCAACGGCAATAATACGCCAAGGTGACTCACCTAATACTTCTGCCGCACGAATAAACTCTTTTTCGCGTAGGGATAGCGTTTGAGAACGTACCACCCGCGCGCCCCATGCCCATGAAGTGATCGCAATAACAATCGCTATCGTAAATGGCCCCGCTTGCCCAATAAATGCGGCAATAATAAACAGTAGCGGTAGTTGTGGGATCACTAACATGATGTTCATGGCAGCCGTTAATATTTCATCCACTTTACCGCCAAAATAGCCCGCAGAAACGCCAATTAAAGTTGCTAGAAAACACACTAAAACCCCTGCACCTAAACCAACCGCTAGCGATGTGCGTGCGCCATAAATTAATTGCGACCATACATCACGCCCCATACGGGTAGTGCCAAGAATATGGTCGGCTTTTTTTGACATCAGTAGGGTACGTTTATTGGTGGCTAAGTTTTTTGCAATCCAACCATCAGGGTTATTTTGCGCAGCTTTAACCACAAACGCAGGATATTCATGTGGGTTGCCTGTTCCTCTATCGGGGGCATGGCTAGTGATCATTGGCGCAAACAGAGCGGCTAACACAAACACCACTAAAATACAGAGTCCAGTTAATGATTTAGGGTTACGAATTAATAATTGAATAATGCCTTTCATGTTATCGATCTCCCTTACGTAGACGCGGGTCTAACAGCGCAATTAATAGATCGGCCATAAAGTTAAAGAACAACATAAATAGAGTCATCAGTAATAATTGTCCTTGCAGTACTTGGTAATCACGGGCATGAATTGCGTTTAATAACACGGTTCCAAGGCCAGGGTAGTTAAAGATCATCTCCACAATTAACTGTCCACTGATTGCAGTGCCTAAAGCCATTGATAGTGCGGTTACGCTAGGTAGCATCGCATTACGCGCGGCGTAGTTAAATATCACTCGATGCTCACTTAATCCTTTGGCTTTTGCCATAGTGATAAAGTCTTCATTAAGCAAGTTGATCATGTTGTTACGCATGCTAATTAAAAAACCACCAATTTGGCTGACGGTGGCACATAACAACGGCAGGGCAGCGTGGTACATAACATCTTTATAAAATGCCCAACTTGACCAATCTGGTGTAGTACCAGAAGTATACGCATTGCCAATAGGGAACCACTCTAAGCCAATCGCAAAGGTGAACATCACCAGCATTGCAATCACCACTGACGGAATAGATTGCACCACCAATGTTGTCGGCGAAATAAAGGTGTCGTAATAACTGCCACGACGCCAAGCGGCAAAAATACCCATTACCGAGCCAATACAAAATGATAAAACAACTGCGGTTCCGGTTAAAAATAACGACCAGCCAATCGCACTACCAAGGAGATCATTCACCGATAACGGATAAAACTTAATCGACGTTCCCCATTGGCCGGTAAATATATTGGCAAGATAAGAAAAGTATTGCTCATATAAAGGACCATCAACAAAGCCAAGCAGTTTTTGCATGGCTTCAATACGTTCAGGGCTAACATGCGAGGTGGCATTAGCAAACATCATTGTTACTGGATCACCCGGCATTGCGCGAGGTAATATAAAGTTTAAGGTAGCTGCAAATATTAATGCGACAAAATAAAATGATAATCGCCGAAAGAAAAAAACCATTGAATTATTCCTAATAAAGATTTTTATTTAGATTTAAATAGCACTGAAATTAAAAATGATGCGATTAAATAATCGCAGCATTAATAAAGTCATCTATTTATTTCAGCCTAATAAATACCGTCACCAAAAGATGACGGTATTATTTTTTATTATGCTTTTGGTTTTAAATCTAATACGTGTAATAAACGCTCAGGAACGCCAGCCCATGCTAAAGGACGGCCTTTAGGATTATCAGTACTCCACCAACCGGTGTAACGGCTTTCATTAAATTGGTAGACATCAACCCCAGACATCACAGGAATAGTGATTTGATTTTCAGCAATAATTTTTTGAATCTTATGCGCAATCACTTTTTGCTCACTTTGATCGGCTGTTTTATAGAAATTATCCAGTAATTGATCTAATTCGGCATTTTTAAAGAAGTGCATTGCGAAACGGGGCATGCTCGCGCCTTCTTGATAACGTGAATGATAGGCACTGTTCCAGTAACGGTAAGGGTCGGCACCGTTAAAGTAGTTAGTGTAAGCCATATCATAAGTACCATTGGTCATGGCTTGGTTATAGACCGCAAAGTCAGAAGTTTTCGCTTTAACATCAATTCCGGCCATTTGTAACTGCTCAACCCCAAGTTGAACCGTATTATTAAAGTCAGTCCAACCTGTTGGAGATTGAATCGCAATTTCTATCTTTTTACCGGTTGGCGTTTCTACATAACCATCACCATCGATATCTTTAAAGCCAGCTTTAGCTAGTAATGCTTTGGCGTTATCAATGTTATAAGTATTAAAGCCTTTGTATTGGTTATAAATATCTTGATCAGCCCAGAATTCTAAGCCTTTACCTAAGCCTGATGCATAATCATTAACAATACCGTTACCGTAAAAAGCGACATCAATGATTTTTTGGCGATCGATTGCCATTGATAGCGCACGACGGAAATCAAGGTTATTGATGGCTTCGTTATTACCTGAATGCGGTGTTTTAAAATTCATCATAAATGCTTGCGTACTTGCCGCAGGATACCAGTATTTATGGTTTGGATTACGCGCGGCATACAACGCATCAACATCAGGAATAAAGGCACTGGTCCAGTCAAGCTCTGACTTGATGATTTTGTTTAACAGTTGATCGTTATTGGCAATTTGTGGTACCCGTAAACAATCGACTGCTAGGTTGTCGTTATCCCAGTAGTTAGGGTTACGGCATTGCACATAAAGCTGTGGGGTAAAGGTATCAATTTCAGTAAATGGGCCTGAGCCGACAGGGTTTTCATTGGTAAACAATTCTGGTTTTTCAATATCTTTCCAAATGTGTTTCGGCACAATAGGGATCGAAGATATTTCAAATGGCAGATTAGAGTTCGCTTCGGTTAATTCAAAAATGACCTTGTTATCTTGTTGGCGAACGCTTTTGATCCAGCGATCCATACTTTTCGGATCAAGCTCTGGTTTATCATGGATCAGTTGGAATGAATACACCACATCATCAGCGGTAAATGGGGTGCCATCTGACCATTTGACGCCTTCACGAATTTCAAATGTGACTTGCTTAAGATCGTCAGACATATAGTAGTCTTTCGCTAATCGCATCACGGGTTTATTACCATGCATTTGGTTAAAAATAACCAACGGCTCATAAATAAAGTCGGTTGTGGTACGTAAATTGGTTGCTAAGTAAGGGTTAAAGTTACGGATCATGGTGGGATAAAAGTCAGCCACAATCGTTAATTGATTTTTTTCAGCGGCAAAAGAACTTGGAGCGCATAATACGGCTAATGTCACTAACGCGAGCGTATGGACTTTATTTATGATCATGATAATTCCTTATTATAAATGTGAGAAGATAAATTCCGTATAAACATGATGAAAATAGATAGTGTTTATTAATAAATAAAAGTTGTAACAAGACACACATATATAAAGATGCGTATCTGTTGCTGTTATTTATATTATTTTTTCAAGCTTTATAAATTAATAGGTTCCTCGAAGGTGATATACCGTTAAATGCTGGTTTAATGTTTTAAGATCGCAATCACCAATATAATAAAGGCGATGTTTAGTGCCTGTAATATGACTTGGTAATAACGTAAAACTACTGTCATTAAAACGACCTTGGCATTCAAGTTGTGGTTCAACAAATAATGCTGGGTAGTTAGTGTCGAGTTCTAGCCAAATAGTATCGTTATCTTGATACCATTCAGTGCTAATGGTTGGCGTTTGCAATTGCGCATGCTTGAACAAGCACGGGTAATAATCATTTTCAGTCACGCTGCCATCAGCGCCAGTTAAGCTGACATGATAAAAAATTTGTTTCGCTTCAGAGGCTGTTAATACCGCGTCTGTTTGCCATACAATGTCACTGCTGTCAGAGGCGAGCTCGGTATCTATTTGCCATGTCGTCAGTGTATTACCGTACCAATCTACCTTGATCACTGTTCCGCTAATTGGCATCGATTGATGATGATCATTGACCACATGCAGCGTTAAAGGTTGTTGTGGCTGTTGAATAAAGGTTGCCATAATGGGAGCAAAGAAACGTTTTGCATGATGATGGAGTTGTTTCCAGCGTCCGGTGTATTCAATACTTGACCATGAACTTACAGGCCAGCAATCATTAAGTTGCCAATAAAGAATTCCACGGCAATGTTGTTTATGCACTCGCCAAAATTCAGATGCGGTTTTAATGGCTATTGCTTGTTGTACTTGGCTTAAATACAACATATTGGCAAATCCAATCGGAAAGCGGAAATAGCGAGTAAACATTTCAGTCATAATGCTATTACCACGACCGTTCTTTTGGTGTTGTTCAAACGTCGGCGAGGTAACGTTCCAATCTTCATCGTCAGCAAAGGTTTTTACCGTTGGCAAAGATGGCCATGATTGATAACCAAATTCTGAACAAAAACGCGGTTTAACACTGTGGTAGGCATCAAACGATTTACCCGAGTGCCAGACATCCCAAAAATGCATATCGCCACGGTTGTCATCATGCCATGCATCACCAAAATCAAGTTCACCATTACACGGTGAGCTTGCCCAAAAACGGCGGTTTGGATCGTACTGTTCAACGACTTGCTGTAGCATGCGATTTAACCGATCGTAGTTGACCACATATTTTTCGCGGTTGTGTTTAGATTCGTCATACCAGCCAATGGCACCAATGACTTCGTTATCACCACACCATAATGCCAGTGATGGGTGATCTGCTAAACGTTTAACTTGGTCAACAATTTCTAATTCAACATCGGCTAAAAACTCAGGGGTTGATGGATATAACGCGCAGGCAAACATCAGATCTTGCCACACTAATAATCCGAGTTCGTCGCACAACTCATAAAAAATATCATGCTCATACATGCCACCACCCCAGACACGGATCATATTCATGTTAGCAGCAACTGCATCTTCTAATAATTGTCGGTAACGTGCTGGCGTTTGGCGGCTGGGTAGGGCATCTAATGGAATCCAATTGGCACCTTTGGCAGTGATTGGATTGCCATTAACCACAAATGTCATTGCACTACCAATAGCATCTGTTTGCGTATTTAGTGTGAGTTCACGTAAGCCAAGTTTTTTGGAAATGGTTTGGTTATTAAGTGTAACCGCTAATGGGTATAGCGGTTGCTTGCCATAACCTGCAGGCCACCAACGGTGTGGATTAGTCACTACTATAGTGGTGGTAACGGTTTGAATGCCATTATTTGTATTGTCTATAGCAATAGTGTGTACTTGCTTATCAAAGTTAATTTTAAGTGCTTGCTCCGCACAGTCCTTCAGTACTTCGTAATCAATGCTAACGGTGACTTCACAATCCCCATTAGTTAACCATGCTTGTTGGGTTCTGACATGGTGTAAACGAGTCTCATAAATAGGGGTGAGTGTCAGTGAGTTATATACCCCTGTTGATAATAAGCAAATACCCCAATCCCAGCCTGCGTGACATTGAGTTTTACGCAGAGTATTCATGTGTGGAATTTGATTATTACCGACTGCCCATGGCACCGGAAAAGGTAATTTCTCTGCACGTCGTTGAGCTTCACTATCATTACGTGCTAATGCAATATTGATGTGGTTCACACCCTGTTGTAGGTAGGGCAGAACATCAATATGGTAATGGCGGAACATGTTGCTACATGCTAACACTTGTGTACCGTTGATACTTACAATTGCCATGGTATCAACAAATGATAAATTCAAATCGATAGCGGTTGCATTGAGTTGCTCGGCGGTGAGTGTTAGCTGCGTTGTTAGTAGCCACTCACTCTCACCAACCCATTGAATTAATTCTTCATTACAGCCAAAATAAGGTTGGGGCAGTAAATCTGCCTGAATAAGTGCTGAGTGAATGTCGCCAGGCAGTAAACATGGAATAGAAATATGAGAATGCTGTGGTGAAGTGAGTAACCACTGACCATCTAATGAAATATGCGACACGTGAGACTCCTGTCAACTGCGCGAATAAAGTATGAGTGTATTACGCTCGTAAAAAAATTAGCAGTGGACAAAAGGCGCTGTAACTGGATTTATGTACCCAATTGATGGTTATGTGACCGTGTTAAAGACTCTGTGAGATCGTACTATTGTTGTTTGCGGGGGCTATTGAGAGGTTATAGCTGACTGACAAATGACATTGAAATGTGTTTATTTCAATGTCATTTATTTGATGGTGCTATAAAACTTAATTCAAGGTGATTTTTAGGGTGTAATTTTGGCTTGAGTTACGTTTACTGATGGCGTGATATTCACCAATACTAAGATGGTATTGGCCTGTGAAAGGTAACGTATAAGTATCTCGTTGATTAGGATTGGTTGAAATTTCAGATATATCAGCGGCTTGTTTCATTTGTGGATGCTTGATAGTTACCCATAATTTAGCGCTATCGGTTGTTACTAAGGTTGTGATTTTCTGGCCTTGATGACCATAAAAACTAAAGTCATTGGTAACATCATTATCAACGATCCCAGAATATTGATAACTATGAATTTGCTGAGAAAATGGAATGGGTAATGGTGATTCCATTGCTGATGTTGTATTAGCAAAAGCAGAGATACTAATATTACATGCACAAAGAACAATAAGAGCTTGCAGTGATTTTTTCATTTCTTATATCCCATTAAAATAAAAGCATATTAGTCTTATTAGTTTTAATGGGTATCGATAAAAATAGAATATAAATATGCACTAATTCATGTTTTATATGTATTTTTAATGCGCTCGATATTCCGTTGGTGTTTTGCCTGTTTTACGTTTAAATACGCGGCAAAAATAGTTAGAGTCATGATAACCACAGCGATTAGCCACCTCTTCTAAACGGAAGTTGTAGCGTTTTAACATAAATTTTGCCCGTTCTAATCGTACCCACGCAATATAATCGGCAAATCGCATGTGACCTTCTTGACGAAATAAACGTGAGAGGTGATTAGGGGAGATATTAAATCGTTCAGCCACCGTGTTACGGTTGATATTACGATGAAAATTTTCTTGAACGTAAATACAAATGCCTTTAAATAAATCTTGGCTACGACGGGTACAGTCGGCTGTTGGCATTTCAAGCATATCTTTGCAGTAACACAGTAAAGCCATTAATAAAAACTTATCAGCAGGCTGGCGTTTTTTTTCGTGAGTAAGGCTTGAGAGCGCGTTGAGAATATGATCAATCGCGTGGCTACTACGTTGCGGTACACTGTATTTCTGAACATCATAAAAGCCCTCTTCATGTTCACGTTTACTGACTAAACTAAACCCAAGTTGGCTCTTGCCAAACAATAAACTTAATACTGAGCATTCATGTTGCCAATCTGGTTTATTCCACGCATTGGCAGGAATAAATAAAGCGTCACCGACACCTAATGTAATATCTGCCACGTCTGATTGTTGGCTATCAAAGGTGTTGGCATAACGGCCTTTAAAGACCAGTTCAAGGCGTGGAAAGTTAACTTGGTAGCTCGATTCTAGTGGTGGTAATGAGTCGCCTGCAAACCAAATGCTGTTTAATGATTCAAAATCAGAAATGGCACTATCAAGCAAATCAATGAAAATATTATGCATGTCTTGCGTCTACTTATTGTTATTTTTCATGGACGTGAGCTAACTGACATAGAACGCTATATAGCCTATGTGTGAATGTGCACATTATCATTTAGCTGGTAGTTAGAAGCGATATAATGCTTTTTAAATTGTTATCTTGATGCCAGTTTATTTTGATGATGTGGCTGTTTTAGCTGTTATATAAAAAGCCACCTTAAATAATGTGATCTAAGGTGGCTTTGTTAGAGGGGGAAATCATAAGGCACACATTTAATTGCGCCTTATGGGGCGATTAAGCTTGCGCTAAATGCGCTTCAATTTTATCCATAATTTGTGGTGCTTTTTTTACTGCGTCTGCCACACCGACACGGACAATTTTCTTTCCAGCGAAACGTTCTTCGTTTTTAATCGCGATATCTTTAGTCAGAATAATAATATCAGCGTCAGCAACTTCACTCATGGTGATTTCGTTTTCGATACCGATAGAACCTTGAGTTTCAACTTTAACATCCCAGCCTTTGGCTTTTGCTGCAACTTCTAAAGCTTCTGCTGCCATGTAAGTATGTGCAACGCCTGATGGGCAAGAAGTGATAGCTAATAATTTCATGTGATTCTCCAAATTTGTTATTTAATGCGATTTTCGCGTTGATAAATGAATGCAGTGTTATTAATCAAAACTTAGGTCTAGATCATCAGAAGCAGCGGTTGTCGCTTTTTCTTCTTGGCGGTCTGCAATTGGTTTTTTCAAGAAGTTAACCATCAGTGCTGTTGTTACAGAGCCTGCAATGATAGCGACGACATAGAAGATACGACCATCAACAACTGGGAGTACAATCAGACCACCCCAAGGCGCGTGGTTTAGTACACCGAACAAGAATGCGGTTACGTTACCAACGATGCCACCAACAACGATTGATGGGATTACACGTACTGGATCAGACGCTGCGAATGGAATTGCGCCTTCAGTGATACCGATACAACCCATGATACCCGCGGCTTTACCTGCTTCACGCTCTTCATCAGAGTAACGCTTAGGTGATAGTAGCGTAGCAAGGAACATACCTAGAGGTGGCACACAGATAGCAACACCTACACCACCCATTAACCACGGTTGAGTACCCACTTGTGTTTGAGCAAATAAGGTTGCAACTTTGTTGATTGGACCGCCCATATCAAAGGCTGTCATACCACCTAAAATTACACCTAAGAATGCTTTAGAGGTACCAGCCATGCCTTGTAGCCAAGTATTCATGCCTTCCATTGCCATTGCAATCGGTGCACCGATAACCCAGATAACAAGACCTGAAACGATAAATGTGCCACCAATAGGAAGAATGAAATAGGTTGAGATGGCTTTTAGTTTGTTTGACAGTGGAATACGTTTTAGTTGTAGAACAACGTAACCTGCAATGAAACCGACGATGATGGCGCCAATAAAACCAGCGTTAACTTGGTTGGCAAGGTAAGCACCAATCATACCTGGAGCAAGTGCTGGACGGTCAGCGATAGAGTAAGCAATGTAGCCACCTAGCACTGGTACGAATAATGTGAAACCTGCGATACCCATATCCCAAAGGCCTTCAAGGAAAACACCTTGAGGTACAGCACCTTTACCACCTAACATAACTGATAGGGCAAGTAATACACCACCAGCAACAACGAAAGGTAACATGTGACTGGTACCCGTTAAGAGGTGCCGTTTTAGTTGCGATAATTGGTTTTTCATAAGAATAACTCCATTTCGTTATGACAATTTTGGCCACAAATAAGGACAAGAACATAACAGGTTTAAGATGGCGGTAAGCCGTTTTGTTGAAGCTATTATGAGCGGCAGAAGTTATTCTCGATATGGGATAAAGCGCGCATTTACTGGACATTTGTAACCAGCCAAATGAGTTGTGATTTAACTCTCAGGTTGACCATAGGGATAAAGAGATCTAGCGCACAGAACAGGCGCTAATGGTGTTTGTTTTTGATTGCAGCAATAATAAATACGCTTTAACAGCTTAACAAAAGGGGAATTTACACGTTAGAAAGGCAGAAATGAGTGGATTAATCTAACCGCAATCGATATTGATCGGGGGTTGCGCCTGCATATTTCTTAAATAAAGTAATAAACGGTGAGGCTTGGTGATAGCCTAATGTTAATGCCGTTTCGTTAACCGACATTCCTTGGCGTAGTAAATGAAGCGAGTAGATAAATTTCCGCCGTTGTCGCCATTCAGTAAAACTAATCCCTAATTTATTTTTATAATGGCGTGCCAAGGTTCGCTCAGTGGTATGTAACTGTTGTGCCCATTGTGCTAATGACAGGTTATTAATTGGGTTATGTTCTAATTCAACTAAAATTGGCTGTAACAGTTTATCTTCGCTGGTGGGTAA
Source organism: Photobacterium toruni (assembly GCF_024529955.1). Taxonomy (NCBI): domain Bacteria; kingdom Pseudomonadati; phylum Pseudomonadota; class Gammaproteobacteria; order Vibrionales; family Vibrionaceae; genus Photobacterium; species Photobacterium toruni. Next base: position 718,959 of record NZ_AP024855.1, on the reverse strand, counting down.
AAATTGGTCGTGCTCTTCACATAATAATACTTGATCAAATAATACCATGATTAAACGTTGGTCTTGCTCGGTAGTCGCAACCATAATTTTGCGCTGACGTAGATCTTCAATAATTGCAGTTATTATATCGGTAACTTCCAGTAAGCATGGATAGGCTGGAAGTTGATCTGATAGCGGAGCACAAATATTCATTGAACAATAATTAAGGCTACGACGAATATAGCTTTTATGTTCAATCATTGCAGGTATCCACAAGGCATAACGAGGTGGTGCTAAAAAACGGTTATTATGGGTGCTGAGCTCAATAATACCATTGGTTACAAGGTGGAGTTGGCCCCAGTAATGGCTATGATCTAAGGTACTGGTATCGGGTTCAAATACTTCATGGACAAAAAATATCGTATCAGGTGGATTATTGTCATCAAGAATAGGGTTATAAATCGTCGCCATGATCAGTTCCAAACAGTATTACGAGTTTATGAGTATATCAGCCCGTAAGTAGAATAGATGCTTACGATAAGTCTATTCTATTTTAAAAGGGTCTAATATTGAAATTATATAGATAAGGTTAGAGTCATCGCTTATTTATAATCATCGTTGTTCTTCTTATTAAGATTGCAAAATTTCAGTCTTAAAAAAATATATATGTTCATTATGGTAAAATAGGAGCGTAATAGAACCTAAAAATTAGTTTTAAAAGCATTACGATTATTAAAAATAAAGAAAGAGTATAGAGGTGATTATTCAATAATTAATATATATAAAAATGATAAATTAAATATTTTTACGAGTAAATTTATTTAATTTATAAACTGCAATGGTTATTTAAAATTGATTCAAGCTAAAAAATGTTTATAATTCAACGGTAAACTATAACATTTTTGAAATATTCTTTGAATCTATAGATATTATTGGATGTAAGTTGTTACTTTTTAAATCGTTATTGAGTAAATGGTTAATTATTATTTAATTTATTTTAAAAATGACAAAGTAAATATCCAGTAATATCTTAAAGTGTATTTTATAAAAAACACATGTGATGAATCGGAGCAAAATTATCTAATGATAAAACGAATAGTCCCATTACTTCTTTTCTATAATAGTATCGCTTTTGCAAACTCACCGCCTAATAGTAAATATTTTTCACCAATTTCAGAATCACGGCGAGCATTACAAGATAGTAACAGAGAAATTAAGCAGCTATCGAAATTGAGTCATAAAGAGCAGATAGAGCAGAATCTGAATAAATCTGAGCTTAAAGCTAAAAAACAAATATTGCCTGAGTCCGATATTTGTTTACCTATATCAGGAATTTATCTTCAGGGTATAACATTATTGAATAATACTGATTTAGAAAATATTACGCCGATTTCTCATGATTGTATTACAACCTCTACCTTAAATTTGCTTGCACGAGAAGTAACCCAACTGTATTTAGACAAAGGTTTTATTACTGCTCGAGTACAATTTATACAACCGAATAAAGATGGAGAGCTGGGCGTTCAGGTTATTGAAGGTTTTATTGAAAAAATTGAAGGGGGTAACTGGTGGATTAATACTCGTTTTTTATTCCCTAATACGATTAATAAACCTTTAAATTTAAGAGCCTTAGATCAAGGTTTAGATCAAGCAAATCGGTTGCAATCAAACCAAGCTACACTAGATATTTTACCTGGTCAATTGAGTGGTGGTTCGATCGTTGTTCTTCATAATCGACATAAACGACCTTGGTTTGTGAGTACTAGTATTGATAATTATGGTCAAATTAATACAGGGGAATGGCTAGGGCATACAACACTTTCTTTTGATAGCCCCTTTGGTATGTCTGATTTTTTTAGCATTAATATAAATACAACTATTAAATCTTATTCAGAAAAATTTAATCGTTCATACACGCTGTTTTATTCAGTTCCTTACGGTAATTTAACATTCAGTAATTTTTATAGCTATTCACAGTATTTAACAAAGCTCCAATTGCCGAATAGTCTTATCGATCTTGATGGTAATACTCAACAGTATGGAATTAAAGGTGATTATTTAGCGTATCGAGATCAAGATAACTTAATTACATTAAGCGGTCAGTTAACGCAAAAGCGTGTTAATAACTATTTTGCCGATGCATTGATTTTGGTGAGTAGTCCAAAATTATCAGTATTAGAGTTGAGCGTGAATCATGCCCATATTTTTACTGATGGGGTATTAAACTCAAATTTTAGTATTGAAAAAGGACTATCTATTTTAGGTATCGATAGTTCAAAAAATATTATTAATAATCAATTTATTAAATATAAATTCGCCCTAGATTTTAATCAATATTTCACTGCTTTTGATGCTAATTATCAATTCAAGCATCAATTATTTGCTCAATATAGCCCTGATCCATTGCCTGGGATTGAATGGTTAAGTCTTACTGAACGCTCAGCAATTCGAGGTTTTAGTCATAGTAGTGTATCTGGTGATAATGGTTGGTATATCCGTAATACATTATCTCGATCATATTGGGTGGCAGGTTCACAAGTTACACCTCGAGTTGGTTTTGATTTGGGGCAAGTTTACCCACAAGGGAAAAGGCGACAAGAGTCAACTGCATTTGGATTTAGCTTAGGAATAACCGCACATTATAACCAAGCAACTATCGATATTGATATCAGCCGAGGAGAAATTGTGTCTGGCTCTGTAACGAGAAATGAGCCGATTATGGCATTGTTTAACCTTGCTTATCAGTTTTAATTAAATGGAATATCGCTATGAAAATAAAAAAATTTACGTTATCTACATCGAGTAAAATTGCCGCAGCCATCACTATTACTATGATTGCCGTACCAAGTTATGCTGTCGGTATTGTGGCTGTTAATGGAGGGCCGAATGTTGCGACTGTAGCTAATGGGGTGGAAGTCATTAATATTGTAAAACCAAATCAAAATGGTTTATCTCATAACCAATACAACCAATACAATGTCAATAAACCTGGTGCCGTACTGAATAACTCCCTAAAAGCTGGACAGTCTCAGTTAGCTGGTCAATTAGGACGAAACCATAATTTACAAGGGCAAGTTGCCAGTGTGATTTTAAATGAAGTGATCTCGCGTAACCCATCTTTACTATTAGGTAAGCAAGAGATTTTTGGTATGGCGGCTGATTATGTATTGGCTAACCCCAATGGTATTACGTGTGATGGCTGTGGTTTTATTAATACAAATCGTTCGTCATTAGTGGTTGGTAATCCATTGATTGAAAATGGTAAATTAGATAAATATCGTATAGATAATCAAAATAAATTACAAATTAATGGACAAGGTCTAACTGCTGCTAATGTGTTAGATTTGATTGCGCCAAGTGTTCATGTCAACGGTACAGTAACAGCGGATGATATCAATGCGATTTCAGGTCATAATCTGGTTTCTCGTGACAAATTAACAGTAACAGAACAGAAGGGTTTACCTCATTCGGTAGATAGTTACTATTTGGGGAGTATGGAAGCGGGTCGTATTCGCATTATTAATACTAATGAAGGTAGTGGCGTTAATTTAGAGGGTATGCTCCATGGTCAAAAGTTGGTGACAGTTGATTCTACGGGGAATGTCATTTTAACTGGGGCAGAGATTAAAGGTGGTGATGTCAGTCTAAAAGGTAAAAAGATCCATACAAAGGGAAAAATCACCAATGAAACGACTTATTATAGTAGTGATAAAAATTATCAAAACTACCGTGGCGGTGTTGATATACATGGAAAAAAAGAGATTCAGCGTCTAAAGCGTACTGAAATTGTAGGCAAAAATATTAGTATTGTTGCTGCAGATGACGCACATTTAACGGCAACACGAGTTTATGGTGATAATGTTGCCATTCAAGGGGGCCAAGTTACTTTAGACAGCCAAGCAACAACACAAAAACAACGTGATACTAATAATAATTGGTTTTATTCTTGGGTTAATAATTCTACTTCTACGACTGAGCAAACAGAGCAGCATGCAACAGAAATTAAAGCGAGTAAAAATGTTCATTTAAATTCAACAAAAGAAGATGTAACGCTAGTAGGTTCGACAGTTAAGGCTGGTGAAAAAGTAGCGCTTGATTCGGTTCGTAATATTGTTCTTTCTGGGGCAGTGGATAAAGCGAAACAAGAGACCCGTCGTCATCTTCGTAATCATACATCAAATTTAATTACTGGTGATTTTCACGATAGTGTTGAGAAAGACAGGTTAAATAACTCAGAATTGACATCAAAAGGTTCACTGGGAATTAATGCTCAAAATAATGTTCGTCTACAAAGCGGTAAAGCTCATGCTAATCAAGATTTAATTATCAATGCCGAACAATATGTTGATATTAATGTACAAAAGACGGCCAATAAGAAAATCATTAAAAATAACCAAACTTATTGGGGAGGAATTGGTGGTGGTAATAATAAAAATAATAGTAATAAAAGTACGGTAAGTCATCGTTCTGAGATTTCATCTGATGGCCATTTATTGATATCAGGTAAAGATGGTATCAACATTTCGGGTAGTAAAGTTTCAGGTAAGAAAGGTGGTTTTGTTGAGACTAAAAATGGTGGGTTACGAATTGATAATTCCGTTAGTACTTTTGTTGATACAGTAAATAATCGTAATGGTACGGCATTTAATTTTACTAAAAATTCAGAAAAATCAACACAAAGCTCAAAAATTGTTCATGGAAGTGAATTGGTATCAGATGCTGATCTTAAAATTCTAAGTCATAATAATGTAGATGTTGTGGGTAGTTTAGTTAAAAGTGCAGGCGCACTAGGTATTGATTCTATGGGGGCAATTAAAGTTGCAGCCAGTGAGAAAGTTGATGATACCAATCGCGTAACAACAGAATTAGATATCGAAGGTCATGTTAAACAGACAAAAGATAAGCAGTATAGTGCGGGTTTGCATATAGATCATAAAACTGAAGCTGAAAAGAGCAGTAGCAGTAAGCACATTGGATCGAATATTGAAGGCGGTAAGATTGATATCAATGCCAAACAGGATGTGACGTTTAAAGGCTCTGAATTAACAACAACCGATGGTGATGCTGATATTCATGGTGAAAGTATTGGTTTCTTAGCTGAACAAGATAAAAACACATCGACCATAACCAAAGATACTATCAATGGCGGTATCCATCTTAATGGTGGTATTGATAAAGTTGGTGGAGGTTTAGATGTGAATTTTGGAAATGAAAAAACAGATAATAATCAAGAGACGGCTGTTGTTTCAAAGACAAATATTACGGGTAATTTGACCATTAATGCTGATAAAAAACTGATTCAACAAGGTACAGTGCATCGCGTTGATGGTACTTATCAAGAAAACGTCCAAGATGTTGATCACTTAGCTGCTATCAATAAAGATAATACGACAACGACTAAATCATCAGGGGGCGTTGACGTCGGTGTGAGTCTTGATTATAGCGGAATTTCTCGTCCAGTTGAAAGTGCGGTAGAGAAAGTTGGTAAAGGCGACGTTACTGAAGCAATTAACGATATTAGCTCTGTTGGTACTCCAAATGTAGGGGTCGATATTAGTGCTAATGGCCAATCATCAAAGCATATCGATAATAAGACCACGGTAACAACAACCCAAGTTCAAGCTGGCTCTGTTGCGATTAATGCCACAGGGAAGGTTACCGATCAAGGTGCTCAATATACGGCAAATCAAGGTAGTATTGAGATTAATGCAGATCAACACAGTAACCAAGCAGTACACAATACTCAGTTTGAATCAAAGCAAGAGACTCACGGTTCTGGTGAATTACGTGTAGCTACCACGACAGGTCAAGATATCAGTCTCGATGGTAAGGGGGAAGGGCGAAATTCATTGAGTGTTACTCAAAATTATCAAGCGATTACAGGTGTAATGGATGCAAATAATGGCGTTTCTGTTAACGTTAATAAAGATGCATTATATCAAGGTATGGATATTCAGACTGATAACGGAGTGGTGAGTGTCAATGCTAGCGGCGATGTGAAGTTTGAGCAAGCAACTAATAGTCATTCAACTAATAAGACAGAAATTAAAGCAAATATTGCTGCAAATGGTGGTACGACACCTGGTGGTAAGAGCGCTGCGGTCGGCTTAGGTGGCAGTTATGATAAGACGGCTGCTGAGTCAAATTCGGCAGTGGCAGGTTCTATTTCTGCGGGTAAAAATGTACAGATTAATGCAGGCCATGATGTGAACATTCAAGGTTTGAAAGTTTTAGCTCAAGGTGATACTTCTATTACTGCAGGAAATAATGCGCATTTTGATACGGCACATTCTAGCAATAGTAATAATGAGATGTCTGTTTCTGGTAGTTTAAATCTGGGTGGGGGTAAATCAAATTCAAAAGAAAGCGTAGGTAAAAATGGTTCATTTGGTGGCGCTCTTGATCTTGGTTTTAAAACTGAAGCTAAAGTGACAAATCAAGGTGCAGTGTTAAGTGGTAATAAGATCAATATTTCTGCTGGTAGTAAAGCCGATGATGCCATTCATAGTATTGGTACGCAAATGAATGCGAATGATGTGTCTTTATCAACAGATAAAGGTGGTATTACTTTAGAATCTACAGGTAATGAACAACATAAAAATAATTGGAATTTAAATGTAAAAGCAAATGTTGCGGGTGGTAAATCTTTTGCGAAAGATGATCAAGGTAACGTTAATCAAGCATCTGGTGTGAAAAGCCATAATATCAGTTCTGGTTTGAACGTAGGGGTTGATAAGCTTAATTGTCAAACTAACCAAAATGCGTATATTGATGCTAAAAATGTAAAGTTAAATACTGATACGGACGTCACCTTAACTGGGGCTAAAGTGAATGCAGATGCAGTTAGTGGTTATATCGGTGGTAGTTTAAATGTAGAAAGTAGAGTGGATAACAATAGTGCTACGACTGTAAATATTGATTTAGGTGCTGGTCATACTAATGATAAAAGTACCAGTGTTACGGCTAAGTTAGCCAAAGTGGGAACTGAACATTTTGCAAATAAAATTGAATCCACGTTAGATAAAACCGTTGATAATGTTGCTAATAAGGTAACCGATAAATACAACAGCTTTGCTCATAAGTATGATGTGAAACAAGATATAGCAGGTGGGGTGACGTTTAATAAAGCCAATAATAAAGTGACGTTGCCAGAAAAAATAATGAATGCGAAATCAGAAAAAACGGCTAGTTGGGATCAAGGTGCTCGAAAAGTGGGTAATGGCGTTAAGAATGCCTTATCTAAACCTGCGGGAACAACAGGTCATGCGGGTTTCGGTTTTGATGTTGTGAATAATAGTTCTGTTATTGAGCAATCTGGTATTGCCACAAAAAATGGTATTAACTTAGATGTAGAAGGTAACACGTATCTTACTGGTGGGGCTCTTATGACAGATAAAGGTAAAGTATCTGTTGGTAGTTCGAGTATCCATACACAAAATGTGAGTGGCTATAATAATCATTATGGTGCAAATCTGGATATTCCTTTTACTGTTGGTGGGTTAACCAGCACTTTAGTGAAAGGTGCAATGAAAAATCAACCAGCATACGGTGCATCGTTATCTTTGAAAAATACGACAATAGCCAGTATTGCAAATAAAAATTGATTATAACGTAGTGTTGTGAATTTGCTGATAATCAAAAACGAGTGTTCAATTTGAGCACTCGTTTTTTAGCTAGTGATAGATTACCAACAGATATAAATAATAAACTCACAAGGAAGGATGAACCAATAGTGACAAAATGGTATTATCTGCGCCCGTTTTACCCCGTGACTCTTGGATAACTTAATGAATTTTGATCGTATTGTCTGTTTTGACCTCGAAATGTGCTGCTGGAATGATGGCCGTACATCACGAACTGGTGAAATCATCGAAATTGGAGTGGCGGAACTGGATTTGAATACGGGCCGTATTGTGCGACGTGCACAACATTATGTAAAACCTGAACATGATGAAATTTCGCCATTTTGTACAGAATTAACGGGTATTAAGCCAGATCTTATTGAGAAAAATGGTAAGCCATTAGCGACTATTTTACGTTCGATTGAACAAAAATTTGGTGGTAAGCATAAGATTTATGCCGCTTGGGGCCATGATGATCGTATTTTAAAGAAAGAGTGTGATGCAAAAGAATTAAAAGTACTCTTTCGTGAGTATTTGAACTTAGCCACGCTTTTTAAATTACAACGTCATGTAACTAATAAACGTTTAGGGCAACGTGCTGCAATGGAAATTGCTGGTGTAAGTTGGGAAGGACGTCAGCATTCAGGTTATGTGGATGCTTATAATTTGGCGCGATTAGCAGCAACAATGTTTTGTGATAAAGAGTAAGTAACGAACGCTATATAACATATTGTTAATCAAAATCTACTCTTCTATTTGAAACCCTAACCATATTACTTATAAACGATAAGTAAGGTGATTAGGGTTTTTTCGTTTTCATTGCTAAATGTCCGACTAAGCATTTTTTATGTCTGATTACGGATATATATTTCTCATAGGAAGTGACAGAATAGCGACGTTCTTTATTTCAATGTCTTTTATTGAAATAACTGTTTTATCTAAGGCTAACAATGTTCTATTTATTACCTTTTTTTACTGTTGCAATCTGGGCAGGGAATGCCATTGTCAATAAGATGGCATTTAGTGTTATAGATCCCGGTGCTATTTCTTTTTATCGGTGGTTTTTTGCTTTAGTTGCGCTAACCCCTTTTTTAGCTAAGTCTGTGTGGCGTGAACGCGTTATCATTAAACCTTATTTGAGTAAGTTAGCTTTTTTAGCTTTACTTGGAATGGTACTTAACCAGTCGTTAGGCTATTTTGCCGCAGCAACCACAAGTGCTACCAATATCGCATTAATTATTTCACTCGTACCATTAGTGAGTATGTTTTTAAGTGTGCCACTATTAGGGCAACGACTATCTCCTTTTGCACTTTTGGGCGCGGTTTTATCATTAAGTGGGCTGGTTTTGATGTTAAGCCATGGTCATATAAGTAACTTGATCAGTCAGGGCATTAAACAAGGTGATGGTTTAATGCTGCTAGCCGCGGTGGTATATGCATTGTATTGTGTGTTACTTAAACGCTGGAAAATGCCGATATCAAATTGGCATTCAGTGTATGTGCAATGCCTATTTGCTGTTGTGATGCTAACGCCATTATTATTGACCAGTCATCGTATGGCGATTACTGCTGCTGCGGCACCATTAATTATGTACGCGGCATTATTAGCTTCAGTATTAGCGCCATGGTTATGGATGCAAAGTATTGAACGCCTAGGGGCAGACAGAACAGCCATGTTCATGAATTTATTACCTATCATGGCAGCTGGTATTGCAAGTGTGATGTTAGGTGAGCAGTTACATAATTATCATTATATTGGTGGTATTATGGTGCTATCAGGTGTGGCATTGGCACAAAAACGTGCGAAAGCGAAAAAACCACTTGATGCTGTTACCGCCTAAGCTGTACTGGTTGATTACACTTTGTTGTTATATTCAAAGATAAAGAAACGCCGCAATTATCATGATTGCGGCATTTTTATTTAACTCATACTTTGTTTAAATAAAGGCCAGTAATGGTGAAATACACAATAAAATCCCCGTCACTATAATAAGGTTAGTGGCTGCGCCTTTATATTTGTGCAAATGGGGAACTTGATAAACTAAATATGCTGGAATTAAACAGCCGACAATACCGAATATAGGTGAACAAATAGATGTAAATGATAAGATCGGTAGGTTTAAAGCCACAGCACCCCACGCAACGAGAACGATAAATACAGTCGTAAAATTATCGACAAGTTTAGTATTGATGTTATTACTTTCAAACTTACGCTCTAAGATATTCATCGCTAAACCACGACAAGCTTCTTTAAAAGCAAGGAACACACCAAAAAATGATGTCACTACGGCAAAGATATTAATCACGATCCCAACAATTGTCGCCCAGCTACCAGGGAAGTAATGAGCAATCATAGCAAGCGCCGAAATATTTAATTCCATCGCGTGCTTAGCTTCAGTTTGATTGATAGCAAAAGTAAACGAGACCGCAAAGAAAAAGACAACGATAAAGAGAATAGTAAATGCAATTTTCATTGCGCGAGTCGCTTTATAACGCGCCACTTCAATTGATTTTTCATGTGAGCGGTAAGAAATAACCATCGGGCTCAATGACTGAATAAACAGAATTGATGTTAGGGTAAATGGCAATGTTATAATGGCATTTTTAAGCATTAGCCCCCAATTTTCCACTGGAGTAACATTGGCTAGGCTCCACTGTGGAACTAACAATATGCCCATAACAGCAACTAAAAAGAGGACTGTTACAGCCATAAATCCAGATATTTTAAATAATATTTTTTCGCTTTTAGAACCGATATAACTTAATAAGCTAATTAAGGCTAAACCATAAAAAACATTATTATTAAGATGGGTTTTTGTTACCCCAAAAGAATGTAAATAAGAGGCGCTATCGTTAGTGACGGTTAAAGAATAAACTAATACCCAAATGACGAGCATTAAGAAATATAATATACCTAATGCAATTCCCCAGTTTTTACCTAAGTAACCAGAAATAACTCCCGGATAATCGGTACATTTTTTAGATTCCGCTAATGTATTAATAAATAGTTTTTGAAATAAATACATTGCTGGGTAGCCGATCACTGCAGAAAGTAAAAATACCCATAATCCCATTACGCCAACCTGCACCGGTAAGAATACGATACCTGCACCGACGGCCATCCCTATGCTCATTACAATCCAACCGATGTCGACATTGTCAAACTTTATCGCTTGTTGCCATTGTTCTTGACTCATATTAGCTCGAACATGTAGCGGAGTATTTTCTGTTACAGGGAATACATTGACTGTTTGGTTCATATTAATTTCAGCCTTGAATAGTTAACCAAAACACAGTGTTTGGCTTATTATTTTAAAGATGGCATTGCCGACCTTGTTCGCGTCTTGTTAGAAATATAAAGCAGTCAAACTATAACTAAATAACAGTAAAAAAGAGTGTTGGTTGCTCATGAAACACGCTTTAAGTTTATGTTTTTTAAATATTTTAGAGCCGCATATCAAAATAGTCATGATGCATGAAACACACACAATATCGAAATGACAAAATGCAGAATGGTGCAATTATTATTGATGAGGCGGCGGTTTTTCTAATAGTGTTCGCGTTGTTTACAATAAGAATTATTGCGCTAATGAGGTGTTTTTTAAATAACTAGAAGTGATATTTTATAACTAAAATGAATATAAAAAGAGGGGAAAGTGCCGTTTTAACTGTTTTTTGCTGAGGATGATTGAAATAGGGCAATATAATCCTCTAGATAAACATAAAAAAGCAAACAAGTTATCTGGCTTTTTTTATCAATCTAGAGGAGTTAGCCACTATATTAAAGTATTTGTGGTTATTTATTAATCATGATATCAAGGATCTGCACATCAGTTTGAGTCATGGATCCATTAGCTAATGCTGACAGGTTGCGAATCGTATTATCAACATTGTGCGCAACAATACCTTCATTTCCTGTTACGCTTAAGCCATCTAATGCCATTAATGCTGATTTTATAGCAGAGCCAGCTGATGATGATACTTTCATTGCGCAACTGGTTTTTGCACCATCACAGATCATGCCAGCAATATCGCCAATCATACTATTGATTGCAGCACTAATTTGTTGAAAATTACCGCCAAGTAACCATGTCATACCAGCAACGGCACCCATTGATGCTGTTGTTGCGCCACATAAGGCGGATAATTTATTTTGATGACTTTTAATATAAATAGCCATTAGGTGTGACAACATTAATCCACGAATAAGCTGTTCTTCGTCGGCTTTAATAAAATCAGCAACAACGACCACTGGCATGGTAGCAGCTATACCTTGATTGCCTGAACCTGAATTACTCATTGCTGGTTTCATCGCGCCGCCCATACGCGCATCTGAAGCCGCGGCCGTACGCAGTAATACATCGGTTAATAAACCCGCAGAAAGTAAACCTCGCTCAATATTACGTTGGAAAGTCGCTCCAACTTGTAAGCCATAGTTACCTTGTAAACCTTCAATAGAAAGGGCGTTATTTAGCTGATAAGCTTGCTCAATAAAGCGAATATCAGCTAAAGGGGCTTGCGTGGCGAAGTCGAAAATATCTTGTGCGCATGCATCAATAAAGGGATTACTATTTTCACTTTTTGAGGCTGTGTGAGTGGTATTTTTAGGATCGGCAATATAAGTCGTTATGCCGTCTTCCTCAATGGCAAGTATATGGGTATGACCATCTGCAATCGTCACACTTGCGGTATGATGTTTTGTTAATACTGTTACTTTGGAATAAAGGATATTACTAACGTTAGCCACACTTACGGAGACTAATTTTTTATCTAGCATCGCTTTTGCTATGGTTACATCCGCAGTGGTTAAATTTTTAAGTACTTCTAATTGGGCTTGGCTATCACCTGCGACTGCACCTGCTGCGGCTGCTATTTCTAGTCCAACCATTCCTGTTCCAGGTACGGTGACTCCCATGCCATTTTTCATTAAATTAGCAGAAACGAGTACGTTAATAGCCGTAATATCTTGATGTTTTATATGAAGCTTATTAACAGCGATGGCTGCGGCTAGTGCAACGGATACGGGCTCTGTACAGCCAAGTGCAGGTACTACATCGCGTTTTACAATATCAACAAATGCTGGCCAAAGTGTATGTTTCATTGCAATCACCTAATGCTCTTTATATAAAGCGTCAAAATTTATGGATAAAGCTAATTGAAGTATTGATTAAATAATTAGCTAACATTTTCTTTTAGTTTGTGATGATGAGTATACGTCTAGTCGTAAAGAAAAAAATCATATAATCATTACTTATAATGCAGATAAGGAGTATTTTTTGCTATTTAAAATTCAACAAATAGGCTTTTGTTACCCTTGTCACAGTTTTTATGGGAATATTTTTTCATTGTGATGATGAGTTTTTTTTATGATAGTAGTGAAAAAATTATTTTTTTGAGTAAAAAAAGCAGTTTATGGTAGCGGGATTGGTCGATTTCTAGGTATCATATTTGAGGAAAGATGACATAAAGGTTGAAGATCAAATGCTTCAACCTTTTCTTTTTTTTAAAAGGTAAACGTTTGCGTTATTGGCTTTGTGCATTATTTCATGGCCAATCCTAACGGATTAAAATCAGAAAATTATAGGAAGACATCATGTCTGCTGACAGTACACCTAATACCCAAGGTTCATCAACTCGCGGCTTAGATCGTTATTTTCAAATATCTGAGCGTGGCAGTAGTGTTAAACAAGAAATTATTGCTGGGTTAACGACTTTTTTAGCAATGGTATATTCAGTCATTGTTGTACCAAGCATGTTAGGTGCCGCTGGTTTTAATCAAAGTGCGGTATTTATTGCAACTTGCTTAGTGGCTGCATTTGGTTCATTACTGATGGGGCTATGGGCTCGATTGCCGATGGCTATTGGCTGTGCAATATCACTTACGGCCTTTACTGCTTTTAGTTTAGTGCTTGGGCAAGGGGTTAGTATTCCTGTTGCGCTTGGTGCTGTATTTTTAATGGGAGTCTTATTTACTCTTATCACAGTGACGGGTATTCGTGGTTGGATCATGAGAAATATGCCAACAGGGATCGCACATGGTACGGGTATCGGTATTGGATTGTTCTTATTACTGATTGCAGCAAATGGCGTTGGTCTGGTTATCAAGAATCCACAAGCGGGTTTGCCGGTGGCATTTGGTCATTTTATGTCATTGCCTGTGATTATGTCATTGGTTGGCTTGGCGGCAATTTTAGGGCTTGAAAAACGTCGTGTACCTGGTGGCATTTTGTTAGTCATTATTGCTATTTCAGTCTTTGGGCTTATCTTTGATCCTAATGTGAAATACCATGGCTTGTTTGCATTGCCTACATTAGGTGGTGAAGGCTCCTTATTAGGCTCTCTTGATATTATGGGAGCGCTTAATCCCGTGATTTTACCTACCGTATTAGCCTTGGTGATGACTGCTATTTTTGATGCGACAGGTACTATTCGTGCGGTTGCGGGTCAGGCTAATTTATTGACTGAACGCGGTAATATTATTAGTGGTGGTAAAGCACTAACCGCCGATTCAGTGAGTAGTATTTTCGCTGGTTTAGTGGGTGGTTCACCTGCTGCTGTTTATATTGAATCTGCGGCGGGTACTGCTGCTGGTGGTAAAACAGGTTTAACAGCAACAACGGTTGGGTTGTTGTTTGTGTTAATGTTATTTTTAGCACCATTAAGTTATTTAGTTCCTGCTTACGCAACTGCTCCTGCATTAATGTATGTGGGTTTATTGATGCTCAGTAACGTTAGTAAGCTCGACATGAACGACTCTGTTGATGCGTTATCGGGCTTATTATGTGCGGTCTTTATTGTTTTAACGGGCAATATTGTGACTGGTATCATGCTTGGTTTCGTCAGTTTAGTTATTGGACGAATCGTTTCGGGTGATTTTAAGCGTTTAAATATTGGCACCGTTATTATTGCGATAGCATTAGTGGTGTTTTACGCCGGAGGTTGGGCGATTTAATCTAATTTTACTCGCTATTTAACGACCATTAACCCGCGCACTCAACGCGGGTTTTTTATACTCAAAATAATAATCCAGATGTTTTTTTTGTAACGGCTCACGCGTAAACTATTTACTCATTTTATGTTGTCATGAAGTTGTAATTAATGAAAAAAACATTATTAGCGTTAATAGTTGCGATTGGATTTAGCCAAACGGCGAATGCCTGTACTGGTATTACATTAGCAACGACGGGGAATGATCATATTCAAGCTCGTACTATCGAGTGGGGGCACAGTGATCTTAATAGTAAGTTAATTATTGCGCCTCGTGATTATTCATATACATCTACCATGCCTGATCAAAAATCAGGGCTAACATGGGTGAGTAAATATGGCTTTGCTGGCATATCTGTTAGTGATGATAAATTCATTGCAGAAGGTGTTAATGAGAAAGGCTTAACGGCAGGATTATTCTATTTTCGAGGTTATGGCTCACTCGCGACTTATGATCCTAAAGATACCGCGAATAATATTACTGATATGGATTTTGTACGGTGGATGTTAAGTCAATACGCCACTGTTGCCGAAGTAGAAGCGGCTTTGAACAACATTAAGATAGTTACGGTATATTTTGATGCTAAAGGTCAGCCTTCTCCAACGGCACATTGGCGAGTATCGGATAAGCAAGGTAACAGTATCGTGATTGAAATAATGGATCACGGTAAAATTCACATCTATAAGAACACGGCTAAAGTGTTAACTAACTCACCAGATTATAACTGGCAGGTCACTAACCTGAATAATTATATTAATTTGCATCCGGGTAGCAGTCAGCCTCAACAAATTAATGGTGTTAGTGCACAATCTTTTGGGGTTGGTTCTAACTTTGTTGGTTTACCGGGGGATATTTCGCCACCGTCACGTTTTGTTCGTGCTGCATTTTATGTTAATAGTGCGCCTGTATTAAAAACGGCTCAACAAGCAGTATCACAAGCCTTTCATATTCTAAATAACTTTGATATACCCATTGGAAGTGAGTTTAATCAAAAAAGCGCTATTCCTAATTTGCCTAGTGCGACGCAATGGACGTCAGTTATTGATCAGAATAACGGTGAGTTATATTACAAGACGATGTACAACAGCACGATCCGTCGAGTTGATTTAGCAACTCTTAACTTCAATGCTAAACAAGAATATAAACAGCCATTAGACAGTGGAAAATTTATCTATCAGAATGTGGTGATTAAGTAAAATGATGGCAGGCCAAATTTTAGTTTAGCTAGATAATATGAATGAGTAAGCTTTTATATCATCGCTTACTCATTCTCTTTACACCCATTTTTGATGTGTTGTATTGATCAAAAATGAGAACTTGCTTTGCGAGATTTACATTTTGCTTCTGTTTATCAATTAATGAATAAATTATCAAAATATAGCCACAAGACTAAAATAGTATGTTTAAACACTATTGATCTGAATATGTTCTTTTAAATCAAGCGATTATAATTTTATATTGATGGCGTAATATGATGGCTGATGAAAATATAATAATAATTAACTCTTTTTTATAGGCGTGATTTTTAATTCATTCTATTTGTGTATCTAACGTTGCAATTTACATGGGATGACAATTAATTTAATGCTGGTAAATTCTAAAACAAGACGAGGTACCTTAGGGTTTTGTCATTGTTTTATTATTTATTAAACGTTGAGAGTAATTATGAAAGTTGTTATTGAAATTTTAGAATCAGGTATATACCGCGATCAAGCTTGGGAAGGTACATTTTTATCAACTAAAGGTGAATTACGTGCTGTAACACCATCTTATGCTGCGCAATTAATTGACCAAGCAAAAGCAGCACTTTATCTTGATGACAATGGGGAAATGAAGTTTGCATAATTACCGATTCGGTAGTAAACATTAGAAATGGCGTTTCTATTAATTAAAATAGAAACGCCATTTTTGTTTTAAGCAATAAATATGAATAGTAATAGTATTTACAATGTAAATTTATTATTAATCAAGTGGTTATTTGAATTTAATTGTATCGAAATGTGGGTTTTTTGTTATTGCTGTTATTGATACAAGATCATCTAACACAATTAATTGCTGCTGGTGATCAACAACTAATGCAATACACTCTTCACGGTTTTGATTATAAAGCGTATCGTGTGCAATACCGATAATATGGCTACCGTCATTCAACGTTAAATCAATATTCAAATTATGCATACACGCTATTTCGATGTAATCATGGTGGTGACAATTTAGCATCTTGTTATCCTTATATAATTCACGATGATATAGAGTGTTGACATAAAAGGTTAGTGAAATAGATTTAAAATATTATGGATAAACGTTAGCAGCGCTCCGAAAAAATTCATTAAATCTGCAATAGATAAATACATTTAATATCTACTCTGTCGGCAATGCTATAAGTAATAGCAAAAGCAAGCTTAAAAATATCCTGTCTACTATATGTAGTATTTTATAGTGTTTATTTTAAATGCGTAAAAATTAATTGGCCAATTTTCGCTATCGCAGCATTTAGTTCAGTGATTGGTTTTCCTGTTTGAGTCACATAAATACTGATCATAATTGGCTGTTTATCTTGTTGCCATACTGCCGCTGTAATACCACGAGATCCATAGGTGCTGTCATAACCTGCACGATCGGCAATATGCCAACCCGCAGGTAAAGCGGCGCGTAATAATGGTTTCGAGACTTTATTTTCCATCATCCAATGTTTTAACTGTATACGTGCTTGTTCTGATAACGCATTACCATAAAGTAAGCGGTATAAGGTTGAATTTATAGCAATAGGGGTGGTGGTATCGCGTTGTTCCGTTGCACTAACATTATTTACATTGGGCTCAATTCGATCAAGACGGGTAGTTTTATCATCAAGCGTTCGAATAAATTGAGTGACGCTTTGAGGCCCTCCAATATTATTAAGCACTAAATTAGCCGCAGTGTTATCACTGGTTAGCATGGTTGCATGACATAATTGAGCGAGTGTCATACTGGTGCCGACATGATTTTTGGTTACTGGTGCATAGCTTAAAATATCACTTTGTTTGATCATTATAGGTTGGTTTACGCTAACCAGCTGAGCATCGGCTTGATGTAATAAGTCAGCACAGGCTAAGGTTTTAAAAGTACTCATCATTGGAACTCGCTGCTCACCATGATAACTCCAACTTTTATTGGTATTGGCATTGTAGATTGCAACGGCAACGTTACCCCCAAGCTGTTGCTCAATATTGGTGAGTTCAAGGGAAAGTTGACTGTTTTGTGCTGATGCTAACGGGCTAAACGAGAGTAATAAAGTACTGATGAGAATGTACCGCTTCATAAATAGAACCTTGGTGTAAATAATGAGGGGTTAAATTTTACGGATATTATGATTGATGTCTTAGTTAAATTGTTAATTATTGTAAATATAATTATTCTGGTTGTGATGTTTACATAGAACGAGCCGATTAATAAAGAGTAACAATTTAATTTGCAGCATCAATTAAAGCGTAGTGGTGAGTGATTAATATATTAGTTTGTGGTTTTTTGTTTAAAAATTGGCTAGTTAGAACTTTTTTGTGTTTTTTTACTTTACAGTGACGGCTGATGGCTATAATATTCACCGCACTTACGGAGAGATGGCTGAGCGGTTGAAAGCACTGGTCTTGAAAACCAGCATACGTTTATAGCGTATCTAGGGTTCAAATCCCTATCTCTCCGCCATATTTAATTGTTAAGTTTCGACTTGGCGATAAAAAAGAAATTAGTGTGCCGACTTAGCTCAGTAGGTAGAGCAACTGACTTGTAATCAGTAGGTCACCAGTTCGACTCCGGTAGTCGGCACCATTAAATTTCGGTGGGATTCCCGAGTGGCCAAAGGGAGCAGATTGTAAATCTGCCGGCACTGCCTTCGAAGGTTCGAATCCTTCTCCCACCACCATAATTTGTAAAGATACATCGCAGGTATCGTATAATGGCTATTACTCCAGCCTTCCAAGCTTGAGATGCGGGTTCGATTCCCGCTACCTGCTCCAAACAATTCCCTCTTAGTTCAGTTGGTAGAACGCCGGACTGTTAATCCGTATGTCACTGGTTCAAGTCCAGTAGAGGGAGCCAAATAGAGAAGCCCGCAAGCAATTGCGGGCTTTTTTACGTTTGGAGAAAAGTGACATTTCTAAATGGTTGCAACATGGGACTTACAACCTTAGTAGACATAACAGATGTTATGTAAAATGGGTGAGGAAGTTCGTCGAAATAGTCTGAAATTCATGAAGTTGGTTAGAATAAAATCGCTTAGTGATCATAAACGAGTTAATACAAAGCTAACTCGTAAATGAACATAAATGTATTAATGATTATGCTCTAATTGAGCTCGCTGTATTTGTTGTTGAATTATAAGATAAAGTTTATTGTTAGGTTTAATAATAAGAGCTTGATCTATTATAGTTTCAGCTTCATCAAAACGTTGTTGTTCTTGAAGAAAGGTTGCGTAACATCCGAGGTAATATGAAATATCAGATTTTACTTCAATAGCGCGCAGAAAATAGGTTTCAGCTTCATCAAAACGTTGCTGTTCTTGAAGTAATACCGCATAGCCCCCTAGGGAATATACATTTTTAGGATCTACTTCAATAGAGCGAAGAAAATAGGTTTCAGCTTCATTAAAACGTTGTTGTTTTTGAAGAAATATTGCATAACTTCTGAGATAATATGCATTTTTGTCTACTTCAATAGCGCGCAGGAAATAGATTTCAGCGTCATCAAAACGTTGTTTTTCTTGAAGAAATATCGCATAACCCCCTAGGGAATATATATTTTTAGGATCTACTTCAATAGAGCGAAGAAAATAGGTTTCAGATTCATTAAAACGTTGTTGTTTTTGAAGAAATATTGCATAACTTCTGAGATAATATGCATTTTTTTCTACTTCAATAGCGCGCAGAAAATAGATTTCAGCTTCATCAAAACGTTGTCGTTCTTGAAGGAAAGTTGCGTAGCTTTCTAGGCTACATCCATATTTAGGATTTACTTCAATAGAGCGAAGAAAATAGGTTTCAGCCTCATCGAAACGTTGTCTTTCTTGAAGAAATTTCGCATAACGTCTGAGATAATATGCATTTTGGCTAATTTCAATGGAGCGCAGAAAGTAGGTCTCAGCTTCATCAAAACGTTGTCGTTCTTGAAGGAAAGTTGCGTAGCTTTCTAGGCTACTTTCATTTTTAGTATCTACTTTAATAGTGCGTATAAAATAGGTTTCAGCTTCATCAAAACGTTCTTGTGCTGCTAGGAATTTTGCATAATGGCTTAATAATTGGTGGCTCTTAGGTAACGTTTCAATAGCTTTTTTCCAAAGCTGTTCTCGCTCTTTATTATCAGTTTGTTCCTCTGCTTTTAGTACCCAGTCTATCCAGTTCCAGTTTTTCTTTTCGTCATTTTGTGGTTTTAATATACATCTAATTTCGTCATTTTCTGTTTTAGTATTTAACGAAAGCATTTGCTCTTGGAGCTGATTAATTAGTTGGTCTGAATTAGTTTTAATTGCGTTGATTAGGTTGGTTCGATCAAAGCCGATAGCCTCACCCATCTGCAACATAAACTCATCAAAATCATCAATAGGTACAAGAACCCCGTGTTGTTTTGATACTAACTCTTTTATTGTTGGATTAGGTTCACCACTAGGGCTGTGATAGCACCAAAATGGTCGTCCTGAAATATCTTTAGGATCAAGGATCTGTAAGAAATCCATTAAACTACCATCATTCCCCCCGTAACCAATAAATACGGGGGTGTAAAATTTAAAAATATTCTTTAATGTTTTTTTCCAAGAGTCACTTAATGTGGCAGTTCCTACGCTGGTGTTGTGTGGATCTGTTAATAAGTCCCTATGTATTTTTGCTACAATTGGTCGGCGTGACATGGGTTTAGCATAACTTGCAAGTGACTCATGACCGATTACATGTGGGTATTCACCACCATAAATAGAGACAGCATCTGCGACTAAATTATCAAAATTAGTAGTGATCACCATTTTGTGACGAGTTTCGGATAAAATCCAAGCCAATATGGCATAACCTAAGCTAGGTTTTCCTTCTGCAATTGCCTTTTCAAGTGCAGCATAGCCAGAGTCATGATCACCTGCAAAACAACGCTCGAAGATTTGTGGATAATGTTTAGCTAGGTTTTCAGGTTCCCAATTATCTAGGCCTAGGGGATTATTTATCAACCATTTTTCGAAGTGTGAATCCTTGGGTAAATGTTGTCGATAATAAATTATTTCCATCCATTCCTGAGCTAATGCTGTTGCGCCTTTTATTTCAGAGTTTATTGATGCGCCAGCGCCTAAGATGAAGGCAAAACGGCGGTCTTTCATATCGTTCTCTATACGTTTTGCTTCGTGCAAAAATCCTTTTAGTGACCACGTTTGTAGCGAAGATTTTTTTGACTCAACAACTTGAAGTTGAACCTCTTTTTTATTTTTTTTCTGTGATGGATTATTCATGCATCTGCTCGCTAGGTGCAATTAATTGAGTGCATTTTACTGTGAACGTATAGGATGCCTATAGTATTGATTTCACACTATTGCGTATTGGTTGTTTAAATGACTTGATCACATTTTGGACGATATAATAAAAACGATACAGTTAGTTAACGATATACTGAGACGGATGTTAAAAAGTGAGTCTTTGCAAAGATCATTTATGCATAATAAGCATCAAAGTGAGGTTTATCATTAGTTTCAATAGCATTAGTTATAATGTCCCAAGCTAAGACTAGTTGTGGATGTACAGCTTCGGGAAGTTGTGTACCTAATGTCATTGACTTTGCATGACACTTCTCGTTCATATATTCATATAGAGCATTAGACTTCATTTCTGCGCCAGCGATACCCTGAAGTAAATTAGGTGCGATATTATCCGTCCCCTGTGTTCTAAAATCTGTCATATTGAACCTAAACGAAAAGTACACCTCCATAATCTTCCTTACATAAGACTGTACCGCAATTGAATCGCATCTCTGTGGTTGTTCCAGGGCCTCTTTAACTTTACTTATTAGATAAGCATACTCAGATCTGTGGTTTTTCAATAAATCAGGTAATAGATCAATCTGTGATTGGTCACCTTTACGATTAATCAAGAAGTATTGCGAACGCTTAAAGTTACCATTTTTCGTCTTGTAGTAAGACATCCACATTTTTACTAGATTGAAAAATTCAAAATTATGTGTAGAAATGAATAGTTGTTCTACTTGATCATGATTCAATTTACTTTTGATAATGCCTAACACATTGTAGATATGGTTCGAATCAAGACTACAGATTGGGTCATCGAGGTAAACTATTGGTTTCACGTCTTGTAATGATTCATCTTCTAGTTGAGTAATGAAGTAAGCAAAGGCGATAGCGGTTCGTTCACCATCAGATAAGTGCTTGGCTTCTCTTTCTTCACGGATGAACTTGTATGAAGCACCAACGGCTCGAATTTCAATGTCAGTCTTACCAAAGTATTGGCTCAGGTTATCATTAAGGCTTTGCGCCCCTTGTTTCGTATTATTCAACTCAGCCTTAATGAAGCCGATACGTTTGTTCTTTGCATCTACATCTTTCTGTATTGCTTTGGCTATGTCTTCAAATGCAGTGATGTCAGTTGACGCTTGCAAATGGTTGTAATCTTGTGTTTCTTGATAAACGTAGTGGCGTTTAACCTCTTCAATAGCATTTCTTTGTTCGGATGAATGATTAGAGGCTCGTTCGTTATGCGCCTTAATTGGTTTATTGAATTTATTTAGTAATTCCGTTGAATCAGGCATTGGATAATCTGAAGCATTAAAAGGTAATGCTTCTGCCATATTGTCTTTTTTGTTGATCAGTAATTGAAGTAACGACTGCTTCATAGTTTGAAAATATTGATTCAATGGTTCAATTTCATTTCTATAGTCATCTAATTCAGCCTGTAAATCTGGATATAACTGGCTAGTATTTGGAATACTTGTAGTTAGTGATTTCGTTTTTACTGTAGCAATAGCAGAATTAATTTTCCGGCTTAATTCTTTATAAGCTTTTGAAAAATAATTATTAAGTTCATCTATGCGTTCAGTTCTGATAGAGCTTTTACAGAATTGACAGGTTGTATGATCTTCATGACGCTCAATACCTTCTTCAACCCAATCCCTTAATTTCTTATCAGTTTCTAATTCACTAATAGTTATCTGTGTTACTGACGTACTCATGATTTCTTGAATGTCAGCTAAGACTGTCGTCATATCTGGTAAAGTAATCGTTGCTTTAGATATACTTGCAACAGCAGTAGCTTTTGCTACATCAATAGACGCACTTAATTGTTCTGGAGTCAGTTTATGCTCTGCTACTGCACTACCGAGCATTGACTTTACACTTGCTACGTTGAAAGTGGATCTTCCAAGAATGTTTAGATCAGTAACATTACGACCAACTGTTGTAAGGCGCTTATTCTTTTCTCTTTCTTTGTCTAAAGCTAACTTTGAATTATTGTCTCGTTCTTTTTCTTTTGCTGGGATAGTTTCTTCTAATTGTTTCAGTTCTTCTTCTAATTCAATATTCTTTTCACCAATAATCAGGACAGAGTTGACACTTGATTCAGAGAAGTTAACGTTCCTCGCTATGTAATCTGAATTGAATACACGCAAGTTTTCAATTTTTTGAATTGCGTTGCTTTTAATTGATAAACCTTCATGCCTGTCAATTTCGAATGAACCAGCTTCAAAGCCTTCAGTTATCTCACCTAGCTGCATTGCTTGAAAAATACGTGATAACGTAGTTTTTCCTGAATAGTTGAAGCCATAGAACAAATTGAATTGATGGAAAGGTTGCCCAGCATTGGTCTTAACATTTTTGAAGATGCCGAAGTTTTTTATTGATTTTATGTTCTTAAACATACGTATATCCCGCATAAATGAGCGGTAGATTGTACTACACCCTATTAATTTTTTGATGTGACTAATATCAACCTGATTGAATAATTTGTTAAACCCACATCTAAGTTAGAATATTTATACTTGGAAGTTATTAATTGCTTCATTACATCAATAATTGCATTTCAATTTCGTGTTTGAGTTATTTTAGGTATACCCCAGAGAAACCAGTTCACGTTACCCTTCAACCCGCATTGCAGTATTT
Source organism: Photobacterium toruni (assembly GCF_024529955.1). NCBI lineage: Bacteria > Pseudomonadati > Pseudomonadota > Gammaproteobacteria > Vibrionales > Vibrionaceae > Photobacterium > Photobacterium toruni. The sequence goes on along the minus strand of NZ_AP024855.1, from coordinate 695,258 downwards.
AAGAAACCACCTATAGTAAACCAATTAAAGAAACCAATTTAAATTGAACCAATAAATGCTGATCATTTTAATATAAGAACAAAACCACCAACATCCTAACGAAAGAATATTGGCGGTAATGGTCAATTAAATTAAGAGTATTGAATAACCGCCATGATTAACACAACCACCATGCTGCTTAGCATCGGAACACTGGTGCGTTTAATGACATCAATCGGTGTTAGACCTGCCATGCCCGAAACGGTAATAATAACCCCCGCAACTGGTGACATTGTTCTACCTATACCAGCGGCAAATAAAATAGGCAGTAATGGAAGTAGAGGATTAACACCAAAGTTAGCCGCTATTTGAGGCACAATAGGAATGAAAGCCATTACAGGCGCATTACCTGAACCGGTAATAAATGCAGTTAGTAGAATAAAGCCAGAAAAGACAATAACAATACCGCTTGGACCAAGATCAAATGATTTTGCGGTATCAATAAGTGTGTTTATAGCGCCAATATTGGTTAAACCCGCCGAGAAATATTCAGCAGCAATCATTAACGTTAATACGCTCGCAAATATCATTCCAGTACCTTTTAGCCATGCTTCAAAGTTATCAAAAGCACGCTGAATTGAACGGAATCTTATTGCTTCTATTACAATACAAATACTGATTGTCGACATCATAGCGATGGGAATTGTCATCGTAATAGATTGCATTACCATGCTAGAAAAGCCAAATAAAAAGATAAAAGGTAAAACAGGAAGTAATGCGTAAAATTTAGGGACGGTATCATTATCATCATGTTGCTTTTCTAGTGTTTCTAGATATTTACCTCTATCTTCTGATGGGTTATAGCCATCAACACGGTCACAATGACGTTGCCATACAATATTAACTAAAGGAATTAGAATAAGTAGCATTGCTTGAAATATAGTTTGGTGATTTACCACAAAATCCATGATTTCAACATTAATAGTATTAGCACCAATAACGGCATTAATTTGCCCAGGACCATATTCCCATGCGGTTGGAATTACAATGGTTGCAACCGCTGTTTTAGCACTAATACCCGCATTACGTAATACAGGATAAAGTGTGCCCATTAACAGTAATGATAGTGATGTTGCACCTGTAATAAATACGTACATTAGTGATACAAATATTAAAACAAGTATCAGTAGAATATACGGATTTTTTACCGCCATAACCGGACGAGATGTTGCTTTAACCAGTGCCTGAGATGCACCAATATGATTTAAATAGGTTGAAACACCAGCAATAGAGACTAGTGTTAAACCGACACTGCCTAAACGCGTATTGGTGATTTCGGTAAAGCGTTGCCAAAGGTCAAAAAATAGTGCGCCTTGCGTTTTTCCGTCAGCAAGTACAGGAGCGATACCCGATATAGAGGCGTAAGCCAGCAACAATAAGCCTGCGGTAATTAATGTTGCTTGGGGATTGAATTTTTTTAGCATTGAGTAGGCGACAAGCCCAACTATAAATAGCGTGTAAATATATTCCATGTTGTTCTCATTGATAAAGAAAGATGGAATAATTATTTATTAATCGAAGTAAAAAAAAGCTGATATTTATCTGATAAATAAATAACAAAAATTACTTTAATAATAAGTTAGATCTTAATCTCATTTGAGTACTCAATATGCTGAATGGTTGTTTTAGTTATGTATCTAATTATTGTTGTTATTGTAATGGAGATGATAAATTTATTTGACTGATTATTAATATAATACTTATCTAACGTTTAAATATGATTATTGAGAGTGAATTGTCTATTAAAAACTCAGGAATATAGGTAATACCAAACCTATCTAATGCTGCACTTAATGTATTAACCTTAAATAGGTATTTTATTTGTATGCGATAATCGCAATAGATACTAAATAGTCATGAGCTGAACATTAAATAATGAATAACTGATTTTTGTTGACTGACGAGTTTTTTTAGGTCAAGAAAAAGAAAAGGTATTGATGTTCATGGTGATATTCTCAAAAAAGCGAGTATCAGGTTACAACGTGATCTGTTGGTCAAATAGAATCAAATTAGTTAAATAATGTTAGCGCTTTTACCCTAAAATTCAACGGTAGCTACCTGTAATTATTTTATAAATTATCTTGTAATTGTTTTATAAGATAAGAGATTATGAATTTAACCATGAAATAAATTTAAGATATAAATTATAGTTAAGATAATTATCATAATTACTTATATATTATATTGTTATTTGTTATCAAGATGAATAAACGAGAAAATAAAAATTCAAATATCATGTGATTGTAAATATTAAAGCCAGTCAATGCTTTCTACCGATTATTAACAGAAATTAAATGTAAATGAAGGGCGGGGTAAATTAATCGTATCCTTTAAGTACATACTCTCATTAATAATGAATCTTTTAAAGGAATTGAAAACGTAGTGGAAATTATGACTGATTATTTTTATCGTCATGATGAATTTTTATTTTTTATGGTGATATTTTAGATTAGTAACTAATTTAAATAGATATTTTGAGAGTTAGATTAATGCTAAGCGCGGCATAATTGAAAATTAAGATTCCATTATATGATATGTAATATTATACTCGTTGACCTAAAGAAACGTTTCTATGAACGTTAATATTCTTAAATGTAGCGATAGTCTGAAATCGCTACAAGATCATATGGCACTACTTTTCAGGATGTCGGAAAAACATATGTAAATATTTAAAATTCACACCCCAGCTGTATTTATGATTCTTACATGTTATTTATTTAACATTAAAATACAATTTTGCAACTTAATGTTTTTGCCCTAGGTGTCAAGTTATCGGGGAATTAAAACCTATTGATCTTTTGTGATAACAGCTTCTAAGTATTTTTAATTTACTTAACATAAAAATATTATGGAGTTATTTTTAATATCCTAAAAAGGAATAGAAGATTAGTAATAATTAAATGTTTACGTTATAAATTATCGAAGAAAATGGTATTTAAAAGTAATATAGAAATTAATATTTTTAATGTTCTATAATAGGAATTATTTAAATTGATATTAAATTGATTTAAATATATATATTATTAATAATTAGTGAACAATTTATGTATTTTCATTATCAACCAATTTATATAAATAACCGAATTAGTTATTTAGAAGCTTTACTAAGATTTGAAGACTCTTCTATTAATATAGAAGAGTTTGTGATGAGTCAGAAAAATAAAGTTGATTTTGATTTAATGATTTTATCAAAAGTATTATCTGAAATACAGACATCAAAGTTTGATTTTTTTTCCATAAATATATCCTTGCTGAGTTTGGAATCAGACATATTTACTTATAAATGTATTGAGCTAATAAATAAAAATAAAAAAACAATTACTCTTGAATTGACTGAATATGACAAGAGCTCTAACTTAGAACAAATACATAAAAATATTAGTCAGATTAAGGAAAAAACGAATTGTAAATTCGCACTTGATGATTTTGGTAAGGGATGTGCTAATATTGATTTATTGATTAATTTACCTATCGATATTGTTAAAATTGATCGATGTATTACTCAAAGAATAAGTGATAGTTTTTCTGGGTTTAATTTATTAAAAAATATAATATATAAATTAACAACTATTTTTAAAAAAGATATTGTTGTTGAGGGCGTTGAAAATGAGAGTGAAGTTAAATTATTAGAAAACATCAGTAATAATATAAAGTGTCAGGGGTATTTTTTTGCCAGACCAAGTTTACTTAATTTTTTTACTTTTATAGAAAATGAAAATGAAAATGAAAATTTCATAGATAAAGTTGAAATTAATGTTGATGAATCTTTTGTTATGAAGCTTGAAAAGCTTATATATCAATTAACGATTAATGAAGATTATGAGGTTATTCATAGTGATTATGAGAATATATTTTTTTATGAAAGTAAACCTCAAGAAATCAAGAATAAAGCAAGAGAATTATTGAAGAATATAGGTTCATCTAAAATGGTGTTCATGGCACCTCTTATGATGTCATCTAGCTGTGCGGTTATTATTCGAGATGTAAATGGTTATGTAGTGTATAACAATGATCTTCATATCGATATAATGAAAATGGATCTTGTAGGTATTGAACCAAGTAAACTAATATCACTATATGATTTTTATAAAAGCTGTTTAGAACTTGATAATAAACTAATCTGTAGTCAGGATTGTTTTTCTTATGAGGAGGAGTACATTGAGGAAATTAATGCTGAATATCATATTTTTAGGCAGAAGATTATAAATGATAATAATGTTTATATTATATCTTCTATTTATAGAGGTGTTAATTAAATGCTGAATAATAAAATAAAAACAGTTAGTGGCATATTAATACTATCATTAATTACTTCTTTGTTTAATTTGCATATTAATAAAGAAAAATTAAAAAATGAAATGGAAAATTTATTTAGATATTTAGGTGATAGTATTTATAGATATCAAATTAGTGTTATAAATACAGATGAAAAAGATCATCGTTACATTGTAAAGAATAAAAATTTATTGCTTACACCGAATGAATCTAATAATATTAAATTATTATCAGAAAATATTAAAGAGCTTATCAAAGTTAGCCATGAAAATACTATTATTGGTAATAATTTATGGACAGTAGCTAATATATTTCCTGGTTATATGTATATATATCCTTATAAAAAAGGATATAAAGAATTAATGGATAAAATTCAAGAAAAGAATAGTTATTTTAATTACTTACTGGATGTCGAAAAAATTGATTCCCACTTGGGTAACGATAACCTTTCTGTGTATGAAACCATAAAAGTATATGGACCATATTTTGAGGATATAACGCAAGAAGAATTAATAACGATCTATTATCCTTTATATAATAATAAGATTGTTGAATCTATATTGTTACTAGACATAAAATATGATTTTTTACATGAATATGTTATGAACTATAGCTATAGTAATATGACAGCATTGAAATTATCATCTGACGTAGGTATAAGTGAATTAATTTTTAATATAATAGCAAAACAAAATAATAAAGATACAGTTAATATTCCAATAAATGTTGATTATAAATTACTAGTGTTATTATATATATTGTGTTTTGTTTTATATTCAATTGTTTTTTTAATTTTTCATTTATTTACGAGAAATAAAAAGGATAATCTAACCGGTTTTTATAGGAAAGATTTCTTTAAAAAGACAAGAAAAACAGATTGCATCGTTGTTATTGATATAGACTTTTTTAAACAAGTTAATGATAACCATGGCCATGCTATTGGTGATTTAGTAATAAGCGAAGTTTCTAGAAGAATACGAGGTTTGATTAGAAAAACAGATATACCAATTCGTTGGGGGGGGGAGGAATTTGTTATTTTATTTGATGGATTATTATATGAAAATAATTTAGCAACTAAACTTAATGATTTGTTAAATATAGTTAGTAATGAAAAAATAGAAAATTTGGATATAACAATTTCTATTGGTGCTTTTATAACATCAAAAAAAATAAATTTATCTGAAGCTTTTAATTATGCAGATAAAGCACTTTACGAATCTAAAAATACAGGACGAAATAAGTATACAATATCTGAATATCAATAAGTGTAGAGACGATAAAGCGTTATAATCAGATTTTATGAAATACTAAATTATAGATAAAAACAAATAGGCATGAAACAGAAAGTTTTCACTTTAATTAGCTGTTGTTATTCTGATTATTAGTGATTTTAGCTGTAGTAGTGCTTTAAAAATTCATAAAATTATAAAATAAAGCTAATGATAAAGAGAGTTATAGTGGTAAATATTGCTTTATTTTGTAGGTCGTCCTGTATGACTTTTTATTGATAGACGACCTAATCACGGTTTATTTTAAATGTAGGATCATGTTAGTTATCTTTTTTCCGTCGCTGAATCTCATCTTGAAAGCGTGAGATTGTAAAATCAATAAATGCGCGTAGTCGTCGAGGCATTAAATCACGTTCTGGATAAATAAAGCTTACAGGTATCGGGACTTGTGACGCATAAAGGCTTGGTAATATATGGATAAGTCGTCCTTCCTCAATAAGATTTCGGCATAGAAACTCAGGAATATAGGTAATACCAAACCCATCTAAACAGATATCTAATGCTGCACTTAATGTATTAACCTTAAAGCGGTAGGGAAGCCCTTCAAGGACGTTTTTATTACCCGTTCGTATATTACTGCTCATACGAATTTGGTGATGAGGTGCTTTTAAATCAGCTAAATTTTGCGGTAAGCCATATTGCTCTATGTATTGGGGACTTGCTACCAATACCCGTGTTGAATAATGAAATGTTCTGACGATCAGTGATGAATCTTCAATTTCTCCAACTTGTATCATAACGTCATAGCCTTCTTTAATAAGATCAACTTTACGATTTGATAATTCAATATGCATTTTCAAGTTAGGGTGCAGCATCATAAATGCTTTTACACAATCACCAATAAATCCTTTTCCTACTTCGACAGGCATTACCATTTTTAATGTGCCACAAATTAAATCATGGCTGGCAGTGACTTCAAGTTCAGACTGTTCTAATACTTCTAGAATATGTGAACAAGAACGATAAAAAGTATCGCCTTCTGCTGTTAATACTAATTGGCGGGTTGAGCGGGTTAATAATCGAATCCCTAAATAGCGTTCTAATTCTGCAATTTTTCGACTAACTGTTGATTTTGTTAATTCTAATTCAGCTGCCGCTTGCGTAAAGCTTTGTCGCTCAACGACGCGAGTGAATATTGCGATAGTATTTAAATCGAAGCCAATTTTATTGTTTTTTGTCTGCAACAGTCTTTTCCTTTGTGAAGTATATAACAACAATTAATTCCACTTTATACTTTATACCATAATGTAATTTAGGACAGAAAATGAAAGCTTCTTATACCACTCGTATTGCATCTTCTTTAGTCGCAGTCTTGCTACTATCTGCATGTAGTATGGTGCCACCTTCTCAGCCACAACACCATTCGTTGCTTACGGCACAGCAACTACAATTGTATAAACATGATCTTATAAATATAAAAACAGATTGGTGGACTCAATTTGATGATCAACAATTAAATCAATTAATGGCGTTAGGGTTAACAAATAACTTAACTTTACAACAAGCTCAACAGCGGATTGAACTTGCTAGCCAACAAGTCACTTTAGCTCAAGCAGGTGATAAGCCTAAACTAGATTTAAACATAAGTGGAGGTGCTATCGGTGCTAATTTACAATCTTTAGCACCGAATAATGCTAACTATTCAGCAATGGGAATGTTGCTGCCTTCTTTTTCTTACCAATTTGATTTTTGGGGTAAAAATAAGGCAATCATTGCTGCTGCGACGAGTCAAAAGCTATCATTAGAAGCGCAAGCGGTACAAGCAAAATTACTGTTGTCAGCGGCGATTAGCAGTAGCTACTTTACCTTACAAAATAATTATCGTTTAGAGCGAGATATTCAGCTTTTATTGCGAGAAACTAAAAAACAACAATCTGTTATTGCTGATCAAATTCATCGAGGTTTAGCAAGTAAAGCTGAATTATTTCAACAACAGGGGGATATTGATAAGTTATCAGCGCAGCTTTCAATGACTATCACACAGCAGCAATTGGCAAAAAATCAATTAGCATTATATTTAGCTAAAACACCTGCGCAATTAGGAACGCTATTAACCCCTAATGCTCATCCAATAAATCAATTAAATACGATCACGACGATCCCAATGAATTTACTTGGTCGTCGTGCGGATATTATTGCGAATAAATGGCTTGTTGAAGCAAATCAGCAAGGAATAAAGCAAGCAAAAGCTGCTTATTACCCTAATATGAATTTGATGGTAATGGGGGTTTTTCAAAAACTCTCTTCGATGAACCCTGCCGATCTGTTTTTGGGGGGAGCAACCATTGCTGCGACGTTACCGCTTTATGATGGTGGCGTTCGTGATGCTAATTATGCTTTAGCAAATATTCATTATGATCAAGCAGTAACTATTTATAATCAATCTGTTCTTACCGCCGTAAAACAAGCTTCTGATGCAATTGTTAATTTACAAGAAGCACTTCAGCAACAAGCCTTAGCTTCAGCATCTACAGCGCAATATCAGCAAGCTTATATGATTTTTAAGCACCGCTATCAACGTGGATTAGCCAGCTTTTCAGATATGAATAATGCACAAATAAAATGGCATCAACAGGTTATTCAAACCACGAATGCTGATAATGCAACTTTGCAGAATCAATTACAGCTAATTGTTGCCCTTGGTGGCGGTTATCACAGCCAGAAATAAACAGTTACTCCTTAGCACCATAAATAATATGAGCCCCAAAATGACAAATCAGCCTCTTAATTCTACTTCTCAAAAAAAGCGTAACACTATTTTAGGTGTTTTTATCGTCATCGTTATCGCCGTGGCTGTGACTATTTATTTGTTGATGCCGACCACATCACAAACTACTGATGATGCGTATGTTGCGGGTCAGAGAATAATGATCACCGCACAAGAATCAGGCATGGTTAATGCCATCAATGTTGATGATACACAACGCGTTAAGCAGGGTACACCGTTAGTGGTATTGAATCATAATCCATTGTTATTAAAGCAACAACAAGCTGAAGCTAATCTTAAAAATACGCTGCGTGATGTTCAAAGTAAGTATGTGAAAATGGCGCAGTTAAAAGCACAAATTGCAGCTGAAAAAGTAATGTTAGCGCAAGCAAAGCAAGATTATAAGCGTCGAATTGGTGGTGATAAAGATGGCTCCGTTCTAGCTGAAGTATTATCACATTCAAAAAATGCAGTCATGATTAAAGAGCAAAACTTAATTGCATTAAATAAGCAATTACAAGCGCTACAAACATTATTACCTCAAGAAAATATTTTAGATAATCCACAAGTTCAAATGGCGATTGCGCAATTACGTCATGTTTATCTTGATCAACAAAATGCCACTATTTTTGCCCCTAAAGGTGGCATGGTTATTAATCGTAGTGTGCAGGTTGGTCAACAAATTCAAGCTGGACAACCTTTAATGACTATTGTGCCATTAGATAATGTGTGGGTTGAAGCTAACTTTAAAGAAACCCAGTTACATAATATGCATGAAGGACAACCCGTTACTATTAAATCTGATCTATATGGTGACAAATATACATACACTGGCGTTGTAGCGGGAATTGGTGCGGGTACGGGCAGTGCGTTTTCTGCTATTCCTGCACAAAATGCAACAGGTAACTGGATTAAAATTATTCAACGTGTACCTGTACGTATCTACATTGATTCACAACAAATAAAACAACATCCATTACGCATTGGTATGTCAATGACGGTAACGGTTGATACTAAAGCGATAGTTAATAAGCCGTTTAATTACGCGGTATTTACAGCAAATGAAAGTGCCGAGAAAACAACCAATAAACGATTACAGCTTGTTGATAAAAAAGTAGCCGTATTTGTTAACGATCTCATCAAGGATTAGGTGATGCAATGAATGAATCTGCATCACTAAAAGGTGTCAAGTTGTTGTTGATTACCTTAGCAACGTCCATGGCAACATTCATGATGATCTTAGATACCTCGATAGCCAATGTCGCGATTCCAACAATCGCTGGTAATCTTGGCGTTTCAACTGATCAAGGTACGTGGGTGATCACTGCATTTGGTGCTGCAAATGCGATATCAATGCCAATGACGGGATTTTTAAGTCGTCGTTTCGGTGAGGTAAAGCTATTTATTTTTGCCACTATCGGGTTTGTTATTGCATCAATGCTATGTGGTATGTCGAGCAGTATTGAAATGCTGATCTTCTTTCGTGTTGTACAAGGGGCTGTTTCTGGCTCTATTGCACCTCTATCACAAAGTATTTTACTGCGAAATTTTCCGAGAGAAAAACACGGTTTAGCAATGTCATTATGGTCAATGACTGTTGTGGTTGCTCCTATTATGGGACCAATTTTAGGTGGTGTACTGACTGACAACTATTCATGGTCATGGATATTTTTTATTAATGCTCCGATCGGTATTATTGCCAGTGCATTAGTGTTCTTTTTACTTAAAGGCAAAGAGACAAAAACGCAGCGTGAAAGCGTCGATTATATGGGGATTGGACTCTTAGTTGTTGCGGCTGGTAGTCTGCAAATGATGCTTGATTTGGGTAAAGATCATGATTGGTTTCAATCTAACTTAATTCTAGGATTAATGTTTATTGCCGTACTTTCTTGGGGCTGTATGATCATTTGGGAATGGTACCATGATAATCCAATCGTAAATTTCCGCTTTTTTACGAAACGAAATTTTACGATAGCTGTGATTGTTATGAGTTTAGGGTATATGGTTTACTTTGGCTCAACGGTATTACTTCCTTTATGGCTACAAGGTGTAATGGGATATACCGCGTCTTGGTCTGGTTACGCTACCGCTCCTGTGGGTATTTTAGCGGTTGTGAGTGCGCCTATTATTGGTAAATTAGTCCAAAAAATAGATATTCGATATATTTTAACCTATGCATTTTTGATCTTTTCTGTGGTGGGTTTTTGGCGAAGTACTTATAGTTTAGCGGCTCCGTTTGATTATATTATGATGCCACAATTAATTCAGGGGGCCGCAACATTAGCTTTTTTTGTTCCTCTTCAAAATTTAATTGTTAATAGTGTAAAACCAAATCAAATAGCCAATGCAGTTGCATTATCGACATTCTTTCGTACGCTATTTGGCAGTTTTTCATCGTCAATTGTTACCACTATGTGGGATCAAAGAATGGAGTTTCACCATTCACGTATTGCTGAAGGATTTACTGAGGCTAATCAACAAGTCAGCCAGTTTATTCATTCAATGGGGAATAACCTTGATGCGGTGAATAATATTATTACTCGTCAATCCTATATGATGTCGACGGTCGACTTATTTTGGTTATCGGGAATATTATGTCTATTACTGATCCCGTTAGTATGGCTGGCAAAACCCGTAACAAGATGATTATTTAATGTAATAACTAAAAAATAATCCTCATGTTTAAAGAGTAACTACTATTGATAGTTACTCTTTTTATTTGGGTGATTATTTTTTATGATAAGTCGCATTAGATATTTATAGTGCGTTTTATAAAATGTATGTTTGCATATCTTCTTTTTTTTGATTTATAAGCGTAATATTTTTTACTCTTAAATATCTTAATGTGTAAATACTCAATGAATATCAAAAAAATAGCAAAAATTAGTATTCTTAGTGCGCTAACATTAGTTGTAACTGGTTGTTCACCCGCGTCTGATTCATCACATTCATTTACCTTTGATATCGCGAATTCAACCATTAATCATAATCTTTCTTCAGGCTCAGGCATGGTTGTGAATGATGGCAAATTAATGGTAGTTGGCGATGATTCGCCATGGTTATTTAGTGTAAATAACGATTTTAAAATTAACGCAAAAACATTAATTGACCAATTTCCGGTTAATAAACAAAATCGTATCAATCACAAAATAAAGCCTGATTTTGAATCAATGACAATGGTTAATTACCTGAATAAGCCTTATTACTTAGTGATGGGTTCTGGTAGTAAAGCGGTATTACGTGAGCAAGCTTATTTAATGCCTGTCAATGGTGGTGAAAATCAAAAACTGTCATTGTCTAACTTATATGCTCAACTTCATAAAGCGGCAAACTTTACTCAACAAGAAAAAATTAATATTGAAGGTATTGCCAATACTGGTAATGAAATCTTCATTTTTAATCGCGGTAATGAAGGTAAAAATGCCATTTTCACTATTAATGAAAAAGAATTAATGGATTATTTAGAAGGTAAAGCACAAACATTGCCTTCTTTAAAAGTATATCAAGTTCAATTACCTAAAATTAATGGTGTTCAAGCTTGCTTCTCTGGTGCCGATTATTGGAAAGATACCAATAGTATGCTCTTTACTGCATCGGTTGAAGGTAATAATCAAAGTAGTATTAATGATGGGGCTATTCAAGGAAGTTTCATTGGTGTATTGCCACTGAAAGTTTTAGCAAATAAATCAACCCTTGATTTAACAGCATATAGCCAAGAAATAAAAAATAACGGAAAAGCCGTTATAACTAAAGCTGAATCAATTGCTATTGAAAACCAAACCAATAAACAAGCTAATGGTTACATTGTTAGTGACAATGATAATGGCACCAGCCAATTCTTTACTTTTACCATTGATAAGTAATTTGATTAGAGATTAAATAAAAAAGCAGTAATAGCCTCTTGTTACTGCTTTTTATTTAACAGGTTGCAGGGTTATTGCGTTAATAAAGAAAGACATTTCACCGAACCTCGATCAATAATTATCGGTTTTAAATCTTCATATACAGAGGTCTGATCGATCAATAGTCTTGTGGCTCTTGTTGCCATTTCTGCAATAGGGAAATGAATGCTGGTTAATTTGGGTGATACAAAGGCTGCTCGTTCGCCACTGTCATAGCAAATTAATGAAATATCATCAGGAATGCGTAACCCATATTCAGATATCGCCAATAATGCCCCCAACGCCATTTCTTCGTTACAACAATAAATAGCACTTGGCCGTAGAGACTGTTGAAGTAATTGATTGCACGCTTCATAGCCACTAGGTAAATCATATTGACCTGAAATACAGGCGATAGGTGTTAATTTTGCAGCAATAATTGTATCGATAAACCCTTGATAACGTAATCGACTTGAAGCGCGGGTTTGAGGACCACTAATACAGGCAATATGGCGATGACCATGTTCAATTAAAAATTGGGCAACAAGTATGCTTGCTAAATGATGATCAAAGCTAATACAGCGAGATTCTAATCCAACGATGTTGCGATCTAATAAAATAAAGGCATATGTTTTAGATAAATCGATAAGTTGCTGATCGGTAATACAGCGCACATGCAATATTAAGCCATCACAACGCATGTTATATAACTTATTGATTGCATTTAACTCATTCGCTGCGGTTCCTCCCCCTTGCGTGACAAGTAATTGTTTATGGCTTTTATCGGCTTCTGTTTGGACATTATTCATTAACATGCCAAAGAAACCACCAAGGTAAGATGTGGTTACTAAGCCTAATGTTTGGCTTTGACTTGAAGCTAACGCGCGAGCAGCAGGATTGGGGCTGTAACCTAGATCAATAATGGCTTGTTCGATACGTTGGCGGGTGGCGAGTTTTACGTTACTGTCTCCATTAACCACACGAGAGACCGTTGCGCGAGAAACACCAGCATGAGCTGCAACATTTTCTAATGTAACCATAAATTATCTCTTTTAAATAGGAATGGCCTATAATAAGCCATTCCTGTACATATCGTTAGTGAGAAAATTGAGGTAGGTACTGGGCATTAATGCGAAGTATATCGTCTAAGATTGGTTGTGCTAATTGTGCATCGCCGATCAAAGGGTTGGTGACTAATGCTAATAATGCCGCTTCTTTGTTACCGTGGACGGCAGCTTCAATGGTTAACCGTTCAAACGCTTTTATTTGTTGAGTTAAGCCATGCATTGAATCAGGTAAATGTCCAAATGCTAAGGGATGAGCACCTTGGCTATCGATAATACAATCTGTTTCGATGGCGGCGTCATCAGGTAAACCGATAATTGTGCCATTATTGGTGGTATTGACCACTAACCGTGTGCCTAAATTATTATGGATGGCACATACAAGCTCAATCGCTACTTCTGAATAAAATGAACCACCACGGAAGCTCAGCTGCTCTGGTTTATGGTCAAGTTTCGGATCTTGATATAATTCAAACAGTTCATGTTCGACTTTCATTACCTGTTCGGCTCGTGTTCCTTCATTCGCCGCTTGTTTTATTTCATCTTGTAACATTGTTTGTGTTTGATAAAAATAGCGATGATAAGGACATGGAATCGCCCCTAATGCGCGTAAAAACGCAGGTGACCAAGGCTCTTCTTTAATATTATTCATGGTAAGTGCTGCACCATCACAAAGCATTTCAATCACTTTGTTGGTGACATTCTCACCTTTTAATATTACTTCATGCGCCCATACCATATGGTTAAGACCCGCAAAACGTAGCTGTACATCGTTGTAATCAGCCTTAAGCATAGTCGCAATCATATGGTGCATAGTGACGGGAACATTACACAATCCGATAATTTTGGCATTGCTATAACGAGAAACTGCTTCGGTAACAATACCGGCTGGATTGGTGAAATTGATGATCCATGCATTTGGCGCTAATTGCTCAACTTTTTTAGCAATATCAAGCATAACCGGAATAGTACGTAATGCTTTAGCAAAGCCGCCGACGCCTGTTGTCTCTTGACCAAGTAATCCATATTTAAGCCCTAAACGTTCATCAGCTGCACGTGCGGGTAGTTGACCGACTCTAAATTGGGTTAGAACATAATCAGCGCCTTTGATAGCTTCGTCTGGGGAAAAATGCACGCTGACAATTACATGTGATAATCCGTTATGATCTAGCATTCGACGTGTTAATGCGGCAATGATCTCTACTTTATTGTGGCCTTTTTCAACATCAACTAATGCGATTTCATGTAAAGGAATTTGCTCCCAACGTTGAATAATACCTTCAATAAGTTCAGGTGAATAACTGCTGCCGCCACCAATAATCGCAATTTTTGCTGTGTTCATGTTGTGATTCCTTATCTTATAAAGTTGAAGTACGACGGAACAATTCAATAAAATCTTGTGCTAAGTCTTGGATCACCATGGCATTCATTAAATGATCTTGAGCATGAACGACGATTAATGTCACTTTCAGCTTGCCTTCACCTTCATCAATACCAATTAAATTTGTTTGGATTTTATGGGCTTGATTAATTGCTACTTTTGCTTCGTCTAATAAATTTTGTGCTTGTTTAAAATCATTTTTTCTTGCGGCTTGAATGGCCATTAATGATGCACTTCGAGCACTGCCCGCAGTGACTAATAATTCCATAATAGTTTGTTCGATATCCATGATATTTCCTTAAATTACAATCTAATACTTAGGCATTAGTGGTTGCGGGAGTGGTGTCGATTTCTTGATCGACTAATTGTTTTTCATAGGCTTTGAAGAATGGATACCAAATCACGGTATCAATCACCATCAGTACAACCACTAAGATAAACGCGCGGTAATCCCAAGCAGCTGAAATCATTGCGCCAATAGGAGCAGGCGTTGTCCATGGTGCCATGGCAATCATTTTTTGAACGAGATTTAAATGCAGAGCAAAATAAGCCAAAGTTGCATTGATCATCGGAACAATAATTAATGGGAAGAAAAGTAATGGGTTCATTACTACTGGGGAACCAAAAATTAGCGGTTCATTGATATTAAAGATGGCAGGGATAACACTAAGTTTACCAATGGTACGTAAATGGATGGAGCGGCTACGAAGATAAAGGAATGCTAAAACTAATGTTGAACCAGACCCGCCAACACAAATATAAAATGACCAATAAGGGGCGGTTAGTATTTGTGTAGTGTCCATGCCTTTTGACATTAAAGCAGCGTTAGTCGCAAGGTTTGCCATAAAAATAGGGTTAAGAAGGCCAGTTACAATATTGTCACCGTGAATCCCTGCAAACCATAATAAGTTAGCAATTAATAAGGCGATTAAGATAGCCGGTAGGGTGTCACCGAGGGCGACTAACGGTTGGAAAAGTTGCATGATTGCCGCTGGAAGTAATAACCCATATTGGCTTTGTAAGAATAAGCTAATAGGGTACACCGTGATCATAATACCAATAACGGGATACAATAATTCAAATGAACGTGCAATCGCTGGTGGTACTTGCTCTGGCATTTTGATAGTGATGTTGTATTTTTTTAATAAATGAATTAGCTCAACAGACCATAATGCACAAATTATGGCAGTAAATACCCCTTCACCACCAAGAAAGTCCATCGACATTTTATTTTGGATTTGTGGTGCGGCAGCCAGTAAAAAAGCGGTTAACGATAACATCGCTGCAGTTAAGCCATCGAGCTTATAAGATTTAGCTAAGCTATATGCGGTCCCTAAACTGACAAAAATGCCCATGAGCCCCATTGTCATGAAATAGGGCATAGTAATTATGTCCCAATTACTTTTTGCGAAATGGAGCCACCATTGACCAAAAGATGATTGAGTATCAGCATCAAAAGGTGGGTTAGCAACAATTAACATAATGCTGCCAATAATTAAAAATGGCATGGCTGAAATAAAACCATCACGAATGGCTATAATATGACGTTGGCCGCCAATTTTAGCTGCAATGGGTGCTATTTTATTTTCAACGATATTCATCATCGAGGCATAAAGGCCCATAGTGAACTCCTTTCAATAATAAATCCGGTAAGCACGGGATTAACCGTGCTGTATTAATATTAAAATTATAAAAATAAACAAGAAGGGTAATTAGCCAATTAACGCTAATGCAGTTTCAAGTACTTTATCACCACGCATGGTGCCGTAATCCATCATATTAATAACTGCAACGGGCTTATTCAATGGTGTAGCAAGTTCAGTAATTCGTGCTAGTTCATATTTAACTTGAGGGCCAAGTAATACCACGTCATATTGTGGTAAATGATCTTCAATATCAGAGATAGAAATCGCATTAATCATTGTTTCTAATGCTTGTTCATCTGCGGCTTGTTGCATTTTTTTAACTAACATGCTGGTTGACATTCCAGCTGCACAACAAAGTAAAATCTTTTTCATTTCAATACCTTTATATTTTTTGGTTGGTTATGAGAGCGCTCTCATTTGCGGTAACAATAAGGTTTATAAGGAATACTTTATGTGAGTAAAATCACTATTTTATAAATAAATGTCTTTTACGTATTTATTTGTGTGATTAATGTTTGATTTTAATGGTAATAAGATTAACTTGTTACATTTGAGATTTTATTGTCATTAGTTTGAGTTGATAATTATATTATTTAAAATAATGGGAGTCTCAATTTCACTAAAAATGAGTTGTATGTGGAATTACATCGCTTCATATTTTTGATACGTATCTAACTTTATAATGAATGAATATTGAAAGTAATCTAAGTGTGTTTTTTTACTTATAACGTTCTGTAACTAAAGTTAATATTATTCTAATTTTGAGCATGGTGATGAATATGATGATATCTAAAATATCGACATCGAAGTTGGCGAAAGCAAGAGGTCTTGTCGCTAAAAGTTTATTTAATGAGTTAGCCGATGCAGGTTATATAACGTATGAGAATAAGGAATGGTTGTTAACTGACATAGGTAAAAAAGCACAAGGTGAGTATAAGCAATCAGCTCAGTTTGGACAGTATATTGTTTGGCCTGAAACCTTAGAGATTATTACCACGCCATCGTTTGAGGGTAAAAAATTATCAGCAACTCAAATCAGTAGCCATTTTAAATTATCATCACAGAAGATAAACCAAATACTTGATGAGCTTGGTTGGATCAATAAAGCGGTTAAAGGTTGGAAAGTCAGTCAATCTGGTTCTCGATTAGGTGGCATTCAAAAAGAAGATTCACGAACAGGTATTCCCTATGTTGTATGGGATGAAACAGTATTAACAAATAGTAGCTTACAACATTCCGTTAATGAATTTACAGGGGCTAATGCTGAAGTTAAAAGTACTGATAATTCAGTATCAAATTTTAGACAGAAATTTGAAGCTAAACATCGCTCTGCAGATGGTCATTATGTACGGTCTAAGGCTGAAATGTTGATTGATAATTGGCTTTATATGGCGGGTATTGTGCATGCTTATGAGCGTAAATTACCGATTGAAGAAGATTTATATTGTGATTTTTACCTTCCAACTGGCAAGGTATATATTGAATTTTGGGGATTAGAAGATGATCCTAAATATGCTCATCGTAAGAAAATAAAGCAAGATCTGTATGCAAAATATGGATTTCATCTTATTGAATTAAATGATCATGATGTACAGAATCTTGATGATGTATTACCTCGAATGTTATTAAAGTTTGATATAAAAGCCTATTAAGATAAAGAGTAAAAAAGCAGATTAATCACTCAGTATTATAAGGTGATTAATCTGCTATTTATTATGTATTAAGCTAAAGTTTGGCTAAGAAATAAAAACACACTCATGATCGTTGGTATTGCGCTGTATTTTGCAACTTGTTTAAGTGTAAGTTTTGTTAACCTTGGTGCGAGTAGATTAACTAAGATGCTGATATTACAAAAAATAAAAACAGCGTAGGTCTTTATATCAATGTTGTGGTCTTTGAGTAATTTTATTTGAGCAAGAATTAATATGACATTAAATGTAATACTCAGTACACGAGCTATCTGAAATTGGGGAGTATTAAATTCATTTTGTGATTTATTTTCACTTGCTTTGATGAGGTCATTTTCTGGCTGACTCATAAAGGTTAATTCCTGCTGTAAAAAGGGACAATAGCTGCTTCACTCATTTATAATATTGTGGATTATGAATGATAGTAAGCAATGGATTTTTAAGTTGATTTTATGATGATCGCACAGCAATGTAATTTGTGCAATTATCCACGCAACGAACTTAATTTGCATAAATTTTGGTTATAGAAAAGCTTTTCTGAAACTGGATTAAATTTTTAAATCTAACGTTACTCCTATACTTCAACATTTTGAGGTATAGGAAATAATTTAATAAGGGGTATTAAATGATAGTAATTAGCTTTTTAACAAGGCTTGATCGTTAATACTGGTTTATTATTTTCACCATTTGGTCTTGGATAACGGATATAACATTTATTGTTTTTTAGTTCAGCTCGTTGTTGCCCTTGAGAATCAGTATATTGTTTTACATTGTTTTTAAACGTAATAGCCAAACTTTGGTCGCCATCATTTGGTAGCCATACAGCAACGAAGTCATCATTTGGTGATATTTCATTGCTTGATATTCCACTAACTAATGTAGCTAATGTAGGTGCATAGTTACTCGGATAGCCATACTCAAAAACGCAACTTCTACTTTCTTTTGTACAACCTAGACTAGATAAATCAGCAACAACTGCTGTATTTTTATTCTCGAGAGGAAGCATATCTTCGTGGTTTACAACATAACTTGCGTTTTCTAGCCCTAATATTGTTAACTTGGCATATGTAACATCTAATGTAGACTCAATCGCTCCTTTAAGACCTTTTAATGCTGCATTTCTAGCGTCAACTTGTAAATTCATAAATTTAGGCGCAGCGACCACGGCAAGAATACCTAAAATAACAATCACAACGACAAGTTCTATTAAGGTAAATCCATTTTTTTTCATATGGGTCATCGAGTAAAAAATATAATATATGCTTAAATTGTATAATTCTGACTCAGTAAGTCAATCTGCTGACGGTATTTAATACTCAGTGTCATGATTTTGGCATATGCTTTAGTTGAATATTTTTACGGCAAAATAGCTGTATACATTGTCAGCAACGGCGTTAGCTGTTAGTGTCGGCACCCAATGTATGTGTTTCGACATACTGATTTTATTTTTAGTACATATACAGTCATGTTTCTTATTGAAAATACTGATATATGTTGACGTTTACAGGACATCATTTTGAGTCAGACGGCATTTTCTACCTTAAATCTTCATTCTGATCTATTGGGCAACTTAGACTCATTAGGTTATGAAGCTATGACACCTATTCAAGCTCAGAGTCTTCCGCTTATTATTGATGGCAAGGATGTCATTGCTCAAGGTAAAACAGGATCAGGTAAAACCGCAGCGTTTGGCTTAGGATTATTAAATAACCTTAATGTAAAACGTTTCCGTGTGCAGACATTAGTATTATGTCCAACACGTGAACTTGCTGATCAAGTTGCGAAAGAGATCCGTCGCTTAGCGCGCGCTATTCATAACATCAAAGTACTGACTCTATGTGGCGGTATGCCATTTGGACCTCAAATTGGTTCATTAGAACACGGCGCACATATTATTGTTGGTACGCCAGGACGTGTTGAAGAGCATGTACATAAAGGTTTCTTGTGCCTTGATGAGCTAAATACATTGGTGCTTGATGAAGCTGACCGTATGTTAGAAATGGGTTTTCAAGATTCATTAGATGTGATTATTGATGCTGCGCCAAGTGATCGCCAAACATTGTTATTTAGTGCGACTTACCCAGATCAAATTGCTTCTATTGCAAAGCGTATCATGAAAAACCCAGTGCAAGTAAAAGTAGAGTCTAGCCATGATGATAGCAGTATCTCACAGCACTTTTACAAAGTTAGTGGTAATGAAGATCGTTTAGATGCTGTGCGTTTATTACTGAATCAACACCGTCCTGAATCGTGTGTGATTTTCTGTAATACTAAGCGTGAAGCACAAGAAATGTCTGATGATTTAGAAGACTTTGGCTTCAGTTCTATTGCATTGCATGGTGACTTAGAGCAACGTGAGCGCGATCGTACACTAGTATTGTTCTCTAACAAGAGTAAATCAATTTTAGTTGCAACCGATGTTGCGGCTCGTGGTTTAGATATTGATAATCTTGATATGGTAATTAACTACCATTTAGCACGCGATACTGAAGTACACGTCCACCGTATTGGTCGTACAGGTCGCGCAGGCAGTAAAGGTATTGCATGTTCATTATTTAGCGATAAAGAGCATTACAAGGTTAAATTACTTGAAGATTACCTTGATCGTGATATCGAAGGTGAAGCTCTACCTGCGGGTAATTTATTGGATCAACCGACTTTCCGCCCAGAAATGATCACATTAATGATTGATGGCGGCAAGAAGCAAAAAGTACGCCCTGGTGATATCTTAGGCGCACTAACAGGTGATAAAGGTATTGCCGGTGCTTCAGTTGGTAAGATTAATGTATTTGATCATTGTGCTTATGTTGCTGTTAAACGCGACGTCGCACGAGAAGCATTACAAAAATTAGAAAAGGGTCGTATTAAAGGTCGTAATTTCCGTTCGCGTCAATTACGTTAACCGAGATATTTCTACCCGATAACCGTTATATGATGCCGATGGTTGTGCTTTTAAAAATAAAGCTGCCATCGGCTTTTTTGTCGCTGTAAAAAGGATAATACTAATAGCGGGTTTATTTTTTAAAAAGAGTATCTATTTATGCATCAAGAAATGATTGGATTGACGATTGCCGGCCTTGGTGTGCTTGGACTAGGGTGTCAATGGCTTGCATGGCGAATGAAATTACCAGCGATTTTATTATTGCTTATTGCTGGCTTATTTATTGGTCCTGTTGCTGGCATATTTAACCCAAATATTCTTTTTGGTGATTTATTGTTTCCACTGATTTCATTAGCGGTGGCTGTTATTTTATTTGAGGGTAGTTTAACTCTCAATTTTGCTGAAATAAAAACAGTACGAAAAAACGTAAAAAGTATTGTCACTATCGGTGCCATTATTACATGGGTTATTACCAGTGTTGCTACGCATTATTTATTAGATTTTAGTTGGTCATTGGCGTTCTTATTTGGCTCTATGACGGTAGTCACTGGACCTACAGTAATCGTACCTTTATTACGGACGGTAAGACCGCAAGCAAAACTCGCTAATATTTTACGCTGGGAAGGGATTTTAATTGATCCGATTGGGGCTATATTTGTCGTGATCGTGTATGAATTTATTGTCTCTAGTAGCCAAATGCACAGTCTTGAAGTCTTTGGACTAATGCTACTCGTTGGATTAGTGATTGGCGCTGTTGCGGGATGGCTTATTGCTTATGTGCTACGTAATCATTTGCTTCCAGAATACTTACAGCCATTTGCAGTGTTAGCTGTGGTGCTCGGTGTCTTTGCAGGTGCAAATGCACTTGAATCGGAAGCGGGACTGTTAGCCGTTACTGTTATGGGAATGTGGCTTGCCAATGCTAAAGATGTTGATATTCGCCACATCCTACATTTTAAAGAAAATCTAACAATATTATTAATTTCTGGCTTATTTTTAATTTTAGCATCCCGCATCCAATTAGCTGATTTTCATGCATTAGGCTGGGGAGCAATTGCATTATTTGTGGTTATCCAGTTAGTCGCAAGACCTGCGTCTATTTTTATATCGACAATGTTTAGCCATTTAGTATTTAAAGAAAAATTATTTTTAGCGTGGGTGGCTCCTCGAGGTATTGTTGCTGCGGCAATTTCTGCATTATTTGCCCTTAAATTAATCGATGACGGTGTCGCTGGTGCGCAACTTTTAGTGCCACTGACTTTTATGGTGATTATCGGTACGGTAGTGTTACAAAGTTTAACTGCTCGTCCTATTGCGCGTTTATTAGGGGTTGCAGAGCCATCACCAAAGGGCTTCTTAATTGTTGGCGCTAATGATGTTGCGCGAGAAATTGGATTAGCACTTAAAAAGTATGATTGTCGAGTGGTGATGACTGATTCTAACTGGGATTATATTCGCGCTGCGCGTATGGCGGGTTTAGAAACTTATTATGGTAATGCAGTATCTAGTCATGCTGATGAGTATTTAGATTTAATTGGTGTTGGTCATTTGTTAGCACTGACTCCAGATAAACACTTTAATGCAGTTGCTGCCAGCCATTATGAAACGGATTTTGGTCAACGGAATATCTTTCGCTTAAATGGTCGTCGGCATAATAGTGGCTTAGAAAAACACTCTGCGACTCAAGCTCATAGTGGCGCGGTACTTTTTGGTGATGATATCAGTTATAAAAAATTAGCCAGTTTAATTAACCAAGGTGGAGAAATTAAACATACTAAATTGAGTGATAACTTTACGCTTGAAGATTATTCTCAGCAGTATAAAGGCTCATCACTTATTCCATTATTTGCGGTTGATTTAAAACAAAATATTGTTCCATTTACCGTTGCTTCAACGCTAGAAGCAAAAGCGGGGTGGACGATTATAGCGTTAGTTAAAGAGACTGAACGATGATTATTGAATCATAATGTGTAATAGACTAAAGCACCTTGATGGTGCTTTTTTATTTCTTAATAATTCCCAGTGATAAACATCACACTTCTATTAAAAAATAATTATTTAATCGTTACGTTACTCATCAAAAATAGTTACAAAAGTTACATAGAGGTATTTTTTTGCGGTTATTTTATTTTTGGATAAAGGATCGCATTCCTTTTATCTATTGAACTTATTTCTTGTATCAATATCACATGAATTTTGGAATAAATAATAACCTCACGCATAATTTATAATATTATTTATAGTTGAATTTTATATTCCTTTTAAGTCTTGTTTTTATTGTGTGATATTCCTTCCTATATAGATTATTTTTGTGATAAAAATTATTTCAAAATGTTTCTGTTATTTTTTTTAGTGTTTTTTAGTAAAATAATAAACGTGATTTACCTCAATTTTAGTTATTTTTTTTACCTTTATTATCCACCGCAATTGCAGAATGCTTAGTTGTATTTTGCCCATAAAAAATAGCTGTACGAATAATTATAAGATACAGCTCATCATTAAATATCGGGGGATTTTAAATGATAAAACAATCGACGGTAGTAAAAAAAACCTTATTAGCAGTGACGGTAAGTTCGTTAATGTTTACTGCTGGGTGTAATACTGATGATAATGTAAATTCAATCAGTGAAGAGAAAGATAAACCACAAATAGCGTTGAAATTTAAAAATGTTCTTGATCGAACGGGTACACCAAAGCATTTAGCTGAAGTCAGTGTTGGCAACCATATGGCTTATACGCCATTGCATGATAGTGGTGCGTGGCATGGTCACTTGTTGCCGGATTTACAGCAACACCCTGAAAATATGGGAGGCTTTGGTGTAACGGCAATTGCTGAGGAATATAACACTTCAGTTGCAGAATATTTTGATAAGCTTTCGATTCTAAAAAATGGTCAAGCTGTTAATTTTACAGCGAAGGCATACAGTATTCCTGGTGCTTTAATTCAAACCATGGATGCTGACGGTATTCAGGTTGAAATGAAGTTACAGTTTGTTTCTTCACGGTCATCAATTGTTGAAACGATTATTACTAATACGACGGGTGAAAATTTAGAACTGGTGTGGAACGGTAAACTGGTTGATGGTTATTATGCAAAAGATGGTAAAGCTAATCCTGATTATAAGGCGACGGTAGCGGAACAATTACCTAATTTGACTCGTATAATGACATCGAATGATAGCGGTGACATTGGTATTGCCTTTGGTAAGGAACGTAAGTCATGGATGGTTCGTACTAGCGGCAGTTCTGCATTTAATATCCATCGTAATATAGCGACTACTACCCATTTTAATGGTCTTGAATACCAATCTGTCGCTGAAATTGATGCTGAACCAACACATACGTTATATACCGTATTCAGTCACACTCTAACTGCAGATGAGTGGCAACAAGAAAAAACAGTTGTTAGCGATATTCTAAAAACGCCTATACGTTATATGAATGCAACAACTGAACGTTGGGAACAATATCTTCAACATGGCTTAGTAAATAAAAATGCCACAGCTGATCAAGAACGTGTAGCTGTGAAAGCAATGGAAACATTGACTGCTAACTGGCGTAGCCCTGCTGGCTTTGTTAGTTATGATACGGTAACCCCATCGGTTACTGCGCGTTGGTTCTCTGGTAACTTAACATGGCCGTGGGACACGTGGAAACAAGCTTATGCGATGGCGCATTTTAACCCTGATTTAGCGATGAATAACATTCGTACCGTATTTGAACATCAAGTAAAAGCCGATGATGTGCTGCGTCCATACGACAAAGGTTATCTATTGGATGTGGTTGGTATGAATATGTCTAAAGAACGTGGTAATGCACTTGGTTTAATCGAAATGAATGACTCACAGTCATGGAATGAACGCAATACCAAACCATCATTAGCGTCATGGGCTGTGTGGGAAGTTTATACAACGCTAAAAGATAAATATAACCGTACTGATGATGCTCAAGCGTGGTTGGAGGAGATGTATCCTAAATTAGTTGATTACCATAATTGGTGGTTAACAGCGCGTGACACCAATAATAACGGTATTCCTGAATATGGTGCTGCTGTTGATCCTGCGCATACAACCGAAGATGGGCAATTAATTTATGAATATAAAATAGCGGCTGATCCTGAGAACTGGATCCAAGCTAAAGGTATTGCTGAATATAATAAATTATTAGAATCTTTTAATTATATTGATATTCATAGCCCTGCACAAACCGCAGCGTCATGGGAGTCTGGTCGTGATGATGCAGCAGTATTTGGCTTTATTGATACGATTGCTGATGCTCAAGGTCTAACCGATATTAATGACATTGAACTTGTTGATCAACTGGGTCGTTATGCTCATAAACAACATGGATTTGATAATGCTTATTCTGTAAATGGCGAGCAGGTGACTTATGCTAATACTACGCCAGATAATACGGCTAAATTAAACCAAGCGAAGAAAGATTGGCAAGTGAAGTTTAGCGAAAACCGTGATAAGAGTGGCCAATTAGTCGGTTACTCTCTGATGCAAGAATCTGTAGACCAAGCGTCATATTGGTACAGTGATAATAAATTCTTAGCACAAATAGCAATGGTATTAGGTTACAGTGCACAAGCTGCTGATTTTACTGCTAAGGCTGCTGAAACTAAAGATTATATCAACCAATGTATGTTTGATCGTGAAACAGGCTTTTATTACGATATTAATATCGATGCTAATCAAGCACGTTCATTAAATAATGGCTGTGCTGGTAATCCGATAGTAGCACGAGGCATGGGTGCTGAAGGGTGGTCACCGTTATTTAATGGTGCAGCTAATCAAATTACAGCTGCTGCGGTGGTTAAAAATATGATTGATCCTACGAAGTTTAATACCACTGTACCATTAGGAACCGCCGCAAAAGACAACCCAGCGTATGGTGCAGATATCTATTGGCGTGGTCGCGTGTGGGTTGATCAATTCTACTTTGGTGTTAAAGGTATGACGAATTATGGTTATACTGAACAAGCAAATGAGATGGTTAATAAGCTATTTAAAAATGCAGAAGGTTTAACTCTTGATCGGCCAATTCAAGAGAATTACAACCCTGAAACGGGGGCGGTACAAGGTGCTAATAATTTCTCTTGGAGTTCAGCGCACTTATATATGCTTTACAATGATTTTCTAAAATAAGCTAAATACGCTTTATTGTGTTAATACAGGGTACTTTTCCCCTTGTACCCTAAATTACGCCAATACATGTTAATGTATTGGCGTTTTTTAGATATGTGCTTTTTGTATTAATATTTAATCAATCAAATTTTGATTTTTTAATTGCGTTAAGATCATTAATGTTGCAGTAGAGCTGATACTTACATCATGACTGTTGATCCATCGAATTTCTTCAATTTCAGATGCAGGAAATAGAGAACCATTATATTCAGCATAGTAACAAGTCATATTTACCATTACTCCGTTCGCTTTACCATGAGCTTGGGCTTGAAAGCTACCAGCATAACATAGCGAGTTAGGAGTAAGATCAACGGATAATTCTTCTTGTATCTCACGAATTAATGCTTGGGCGTCTGTTTCCCCCGTATCACGTTTTCCCCCAGGAAGATAATAGAGTGCTTTCCCAAATGAGCGTACCGCAAGTAATTTACGTTGATGAATATGAAGCCAAGCAAGTTTATCAATCGGTTGAAGTAAATTCACAGTATTCTCCTTTACTGCTTTTAGTGTAACATTTTCCATAAATATATAAAAATGAGCTACCATTATATCAATCTATGTTTGCATTAATAATTTTAATCAAATTGTTGCGAAGGATGTCTATTAGTGGTCTTTATAGGCATAATCACCGCCCTTAATGGAATAATGATGGCCACGGTTGGCTTTATGCTTACCAGTTGCTCTAATCCATAAAGGTGCTGGTAGTTTGTGTGATCGTTATGAAATATTAGGAATACTCCATAATGAAAATTCGTTTATCTAGCATCAATTATATATTACTGGTTGCTATTTTTTTTGCTGCTATACAAAACATTGCTTTATGGAAACATCTAAGTGAATTATTTTTAAAAAGCAGTACGAATGATGTGATCTTTATTGCTACAATTCCATTGTTTATTATTGCTGCATTAAATATTATTTTTAATTTATTATTATGGCCATGGATACAGCGTCCATTGCTTTCAATTTTAATATTTATCTCAAGTTTAGCCACGTACGCCATGTATAGTTATGGCGTGTATTTTGACTATGGCATGATTGTTAATGTATTTGAGACTAATTCAGCAGAAGCAAGCAGTTATTTTTCTATGGCAGGTTTGGCATGGATAGTTATTATTGCCATTATTCCTATTTCTATTTTATGGCGAATAAATGTTGTTTATCGTCCCATTGTAAAAGAATTAATTGCCCGTAGTCTGAGTATAATTATTTCATTATTAGTGATTGTTATTATTGCTGCGGGTTACTATAAAGATTATGCCTCGTTGGTACGCAACCACTCTGAAATTAAAGCCCTTATTAATCCAACTAATTATATTTCAGCCACTTTTCGTTATGCTAAATATCAGCTTATTGAAGCTAAGATGCCATTTACTCAGTTAGGGATAGATGCCCAAGATAGTTATCAAGGAGGCAAGCATAATGTTGTGGTCATGGTTGTTGGCGAGGCTTCTCGTTCAATGAACTATTCATTAAATGGTTATGATCGTGATACAAATCCTGAGTTAGCAAAACGTAATGTGATCAGTTTTTTAAATGTAAAATCATGTGGTACGGCAACGGCAGTGTCATTGCCTTGTATGTTCTCGGTAATGACTAAAGCTAATTACAATGCGATAGCGGCTCGTCATCAAGATACCGCGGTAGATATTTTACAACGTGCAGGTATTGATGTTGATTGGAAAGACAATGATAGTGGCTGTAAAGGAGTATGCGATCGGGTTAAGCATATTGTGATTAACGCGGATAGTGATCCTAAGCTTTGTCATGACGGTACCTGTTACGATGCAGTATTATTGAAAAATCTACAGGCACAAATTGATGATGCCAAACAAGATACGTTTATTGTATTACATATTATTGGTAGTCATGGTCCAACATATAACGATCGTTATCCAGCTAAATTTAAAGTGTTCAAGCCAACCTGTAATACCAGCAATTTGCAAGAGTGTAGCCGTGAGCAGGTCACTAACACTTATGACAATACAATTTTATATACCGATCATATTTTAAGCAGTGTGATTGATATACTGAAAAACGACGATCATAACGCCAATACTGCGATGATTTATATGGCAGATCATGGTGAGTCACTGGGGGAAGATGGGGTGTATTTACATGGTCTTCCTTATTCTATTGCACCAAAAGAACAAACAACAGTGCCGCTAATATTATGGTTATCGCCTGCTTATCAGCAAAGTCAACATATAAACCGCCAATGTTTACAGCGTGAAGCGGCTGCTGGTGGCTATTCGCAAGATAATTTATTCCATTCTTTATTAGGCATGATGGACGTTAAAACCACCGTTTACGATCCTAAGTTAGACATATTTTCCCAGTGTCGCAATAATATTATTGAGTGATATATAAAATAAAAAGAGGGCAGAAGTCCTCTTTTACTTTTATTTCATTGTTCAAAATGTATCATGAGTTATAAACACTTTAAGTATTTAAAAAATAACACAGAGAGACAACCATGAAACCTGGCGCTACGGGCTTAAAACGGATCATTAATGCAACCGGATATTCGATACAAGGGTTAAAAGCGGCGTGGATAAATGAAGCCGCTTTTCGTCAAGAAAGTATTCTATTAGTTATCATGACGATCGTATCATTTTTTATGCCAGTGACAAAAATTGAACGATTAATGATGATTAGTTCATTATTTATTGTGGTTATTGCGGAATTGATTAATTCAGCTGTTGAAGCGGTAGTTGATCGTATTGGACCTGAACATCATGAGCTGAGTGGTCGAGCGAAAGATATTGGTTCAGCTGCGGTATTTGTTGCGCTGGCTTTGGTTGTTATCACTTGGGGCAGTATTTTGTATTTATAGTCACTATCTGATCTGTTTATAAATTTACGCCAGTGTTTTAGGTACTTAAAACACTGGCGTTTTTTATTATTTTGTTTGGTTTATGGCCTTTTGACTTGCCCAAAGATGCAATAGGTCTGTTGCAATAGTGGCAGCAGCTAATGCTGTAATATCGGCATGATCATAAGCAGGAGCAACTTCAACTACATCCATACCAATTAAATGAATACCTTGTAAACCACGAATAATTTTCAGGGCTTTATCCGATGTGATACCGCCACAAACAGGCGTACCAGTACCTGGAGCATAAGCAGGATCTAAACAATCGATATCAAAAGTTAAGTAAACCGGCATATCACCGACAGTCGCTTTAATCTTTTCAACAATCTGTGCCACACTCCAATCATTAGCAGTATCAGCTGAGATAACATTAAACCCTAGTTTGTCACTGTGCTCGGTACGAATACCAATTTGCACTGAGCGCGTAGGATCAATTAAACCTTCTTTCGGCGCATGGTAGAACATGGTGCCATGATCAAATTTACTGCCTTGATCATAGGTATCAGTATGGGCATCAAAGTGAATTAATGCCATTTTGCCAAATTGTTTTGCATGAGCGCGAAGTAAGGGCAGTGTAACAAAGTGATCACCACCAAAAGTAAGTAGGGTTTTCCCTTGTTCTAATAAACCGCTCGCATGTGCTTCTAGGCGTTCACACATTTGACCTGCATCACCGCAATCAAAGACTAAATCACCACAATCTGCAATTTTAATTGATTTTAATAGGCTAAAGTTCCATGGCCAGCGTTTACCTTCCCAGGCAAGATTAGTCGATATTTGACGAATAGCACCAGGACCCATGCGACTACCAGAACGGCCAGTAGTCGCCATATCAAATGGTACTCCAGTAATAATAACGTCAGCGTCTGATTCCATTGGTGAAAAATTTAATGGTTGACGTAAAAAGCCAAACGCATTGGCGAATAAAGAATAATCTGGGTAATTAGCTAGTGTTGCCATGGTTTTCTCCAACAACAATATTAGGGCAAAAGACCTACTAAGAGTCCTATCACTATCTTATTGTAGTGCTAGGATACTCTAAATAGGACGACTAATTTTTAGTCTTAAATTGTGCGAACATCTTCTAGATAAGTATATCCTTCGAGCCCATCTGCCAATTCTTTGAGAATACTTTCACGTTCATCTTGTGCAAGATGTTGTGCCGCCATTAACTGATATTGACGTAAGAAATCATTAGGATCTAAGTGTACATAACGTAATACATCACCGACATTATCGCCACGATCTATTTTCTCAATATTATAATTACCATCTGCAGTGCAACGTACAACTGCAGTATCAGTATCACCGAATAAATTATGCATATCGCCTAAAATTTCTTGGTAAGCACCCACCATAAAGAAACCAATACGATAAGGTTGCTCATCACTCCATGTGGGTACTGGTAGTGTGCTTTCTATGCCTTGGTTTTCAACATATTGATCAATCGTACCATCGGAATCACAGGTAATATCTAAGATAATAGCTCGGCGTTCAGGCGCTTTATTTAAATTGCTTAATGGTAAAATAGGAAAGACTTGTTCAATGCCCCATGCATCTGGTAATGATTGGAATAGAGAAAAATTCACAAAAAACTTATCAGCTAAACGCTCATGTAATTCATCGAGTAGCGGTCGATGAGTACGGTTTTGGGCTGATAGTGTGTGAGCTAATTCATGGCATAAACGCAAACTGACTTGTTCTGCCCATGCTCTATCAATAAAACTGATCATACCAACGGCAAAAAGAGAGTGAACTTCTGCTAAATCACTTTGGTTATCATGATAAAGCTCAACTAATGAGCGATGATCAGTATGTTCTGTTAGCTCTTTCCAAGAACGCCACATATTATGCAAAATATGCGGCGCATTTTCAGTCGGTGGATTGATTGATTCTACTTTGTAGCTTTCAATACCCACTACATCGGTAATCAAAACGGCATGATGAGCGGTAAGATTACGGCCTGACTCTGAAATAATACGCGGCATAGGCATGTTATATTCTTTACAAATATCACCTAATACATAGACCACATTATTTGCATATTCATTGATGCTGTAATTCATTGAGCAACTACTTTGACTACGCGTTCCTTCATAATCAACCGCTAAACCACCGCCGACATCAACCGTAGAAATACCAGCCCCTAATTTTTTAAGTTCAGCATAAACACGGCCCGCTTCACCAACACCATTACGGACATCACGAATATTGGCAATCTGTGAGCCTAAATGAAAGTGTAATAGCTGTAAGCAATCAAGCATGTCACGTTGACGTAATGCGTCAATTACGGTTAATACTTGTGATGCAGATAAGCCAAATTTAGATTTTTCGCCACCACTTGCTTGCCATTTACCTTTACCTTGAGAGGCAAGACGGGCACGAATACCTAAACGAGGAGTCACTCCAAGCTCTGCTGCTTCTTGTAAGATAATGTTTAGCTCAGACAGTTTTTCTAGCACGATATAAACTTCGTGACCTAATTTTTCACCGATTAATGCTAATCGAATATATTCTCTGTCTTTATAGCCATTACAGACGATCACCGAGCTTGCTTCTTGTGCCATCGCAAGCACTGCCATTAGCTCTGGTTTACTGCCCGCTTCCAAGCCTAATTGACGTTGTTGTTTAGCATATTGGCTTTTTAAAATTTCACTAACCACTTCTTGCTGCTGGTTTACTTTGATGGGATAAACCGCAAGATATTCGCCTTGATAGCCATAATTCTCAATCGCTTGATTAAAAACGCCACATAGGCTGTCAACGCGGTGGTGAAGAATATCTGGAAAACGAACTAAAACAGGTAATGAAGCACCTGCGGCAATTAATTCATCGGCAAGTTGTGATAACCCAATAGTATTGGTGGGATTATTAACATCAGGACGGGCGATAACAGAACCGTCTGATGCTATATCAAAGTAACCTTGACCCCAGTAAGGTGTGTTGTAAACATTACGGGCATTATTAATTGTCCAATCACTCATTGTTTAATCTCTTCCTGAGCGAAAATACGTCAACCCTCTTAAAGCACAGATGATAAACATCCCTGCGTGGCTGCAGTAAATATCGAAATAGTGTGATGCCTGACGCGATAATGGTCAGAATAAAAGTAGGCTGTTATTGAAATCTAATAACGTCGTCAATGACGGATAGCGTTTTCAATTACAAGCTTCTGGGACTACCTGAGCTGGAATCATCATTACAAGTCATGAACAAGCGAGATGTTGTTGATTGATTAGCTTTGGTTTTAGTTATTGCGTTATCGCATACTTTATTGAGGCTAAAAAAAAGCCTTGAGTATAATGCCGTGAGAGTTTTCATTGTCATTACCCTTAAAGGTAGTGCTGTTACAACAAGCACAATATGACAGGGAATAAGAATGCCCGATGCAATCTCAGTCTACACCTCGAACCAATCCTTGGGTGCGCTGCGATTAGACAATTGAATTGTTTTTAGCGCAAACAAAAAAGATTTATCGTTATGATGAAAGATGATTATTTTAATTAAATATGAATATTAAAATAAATAGCTAAGCATAATAATAGATTGTTTAGTAACAGCTATGCTTAATTAATTAACGATCTATTGCTGTAAATTATTCACGTTTAGGTTAATTGCTTATTTAAAAAGTTACTGCAATAAATAGTATATAATGGTAACAATTAGTTACAAATAATGTATTTAATCCATTTGTTATATTTATAAATACGCAATTATTAAATTAGAACCATATAAGTTCTTAGTGAGGAGTATGCAGTGGCTGGCGTAAGTTTATTAACATTGCTTGATGATATCGCAACCGTTCTTGATGATGTTGCATTAATGACTAAAGTGGCAGCACGTAAAACTGCTGGCGTATTAGGTGATGATTTGGCGCTCAATGCTCAACAAGTATCGGGGGTGCGTGCAGAACGTGAGCTGCCCGTAGTGTGGGGCGTTGCTAAAGGTTCATTTAAAAATAAATTCATATTAGTGCCTGCTGCATTATTAATTAGTGTTATTGCACCATGGTTAATTATGCCAATGCTATTATTGGGTGGTTTGTTTTTATGCTTTGAAGGTGTGGAAAAAATCGCAGAGAAATTATTTTCTGATGGTGATGAAGAGGCACAACAAGCATCGGAGCAATTAGCAACAGAAGCGGTTGATTTAGTTGCTTATGAACGCGAAAAAATAAAAGGTGCAGTAAGAACTGATTTTGTTTTATCAGCTGAAATTATCGTCATTGCATTAGGAACGGTACAAAATCATCCATTCTTAACTCAAGCTATTGTGGTGAGTTTAATTGCAGTTGTTATGACAGCAGGTGTTTATGGTGTTGTTGCCGCTATTGTTAAGCTTGATGATGCTGGGTTATACCTTGTGAATCACAGTAAAGGTGCGGGTTTAAAACGTAGTTTTGGCTCTTTATTAGTGAATGTAGCACCTTATTTAATGAAAATATTAGCTGTTGTCGGCACTATCGCAATGTTCTTAGTTGGAGGGGGCATTGTTGTGCACAGTATTCCACAAGCACATGTCGTGGTAGAACATTTTACTCAGTTGGTCTCTTTTCCAGGATCTCATTCAATTGTGCCGCCATTATTAAATGGTGTTGTTGGCATATTGGCTGGGATTGTCGTGCTGGTGGTTGTGACGTTTATTAATAAAATCCGTGGTAAATCATCCCATTAAATTACGCGGCTAAAAACGTAAACGCTATAAAATAAAAATGCCAGTGATGGTAAGTCACTGGCATTCTTATATTCTTATATTCTTACCATGTGTATTTAATACCCATGCGGTAACGTGTTTGACGGTTATCAGTGTAGCGACTTTGACTCACATTACCGACTTCTACGAAGGGACGCCACATTGTGCCTTCAACGGTTTTGTAGGTGTACATTAAGCGGAAGTTATGCAGATAGTTTGTATCTTTATTATCAAATTGTGGCAGTGCTTTACTTTCCATTTCTTTCCAAATTTGGAACTCATATTGGAAGTCCCAATTGGTAGTATTGTAGCCTAGCCAGAAATCGACCTCTTGGATTTTAGAGACGTAATTCTCTTTGTTTTGGTTTTGTTGATTATAATCCCAGAATTTCCACTTATAACGACCTTGAACACGAATACCATTATCAAAACGGTAATTTAAACGTGCATAAGGAACATAGACGAGTCCGGCAGGGGTAAAATCAAAAGAAAGACCACCGATACCCATAATATTGTCAGTTAATTTCTTATAATAATAGGTTGAAAACTCAGAACCGTTCATAGTCATACCATCAAACATGGTGTTGAGTTGATCATTGTTATAACGAGCGTCTAATTCAAAACCAATATTTTTACCTGTATCTAAAAAGGCTTTTACACGATCACCATGACGATTCGTACCATCGCGATATTCATGGCGATATTCAATCGTGGTTTTGTAATCATTGGCATAGCTAAAACTTGTTGCTGATAAAAGGGTCGTCGCAAGGATTACTTTAGTGATGGTATTCATTGATTGTCCTTAATTTAGTATGAGTTTTGGTGCGCTTTCTCTGTTCAATAGAGAAAGCGTCAAATGAATAAAAAATGGTATTACAGGTTATTTTTGGAACGGCTATAAATACGCATTGGCACTGTGTGCCGGTACGGTTGTTGGTCGCCATGGATCGCCAGTGTGCTCAAGCCATGGTATTAATTCTTCGGTAATTAATTTATCGATAAGCATTGGATTAGTGGCTGCAATATTATCCATTTGGTATGGGTCGATTTGATTGTCATGCAACACATAAGTCAGTGGCTTTCCAATTTTTCTATCAATCATTAAGGTATAACGCTGTGAGCGAATGCCTCGACGCCCATATGACTGACCGCCATAAGGCATAAAAGTATAAAATTGCGAGGTTGGTTTACTATCACCCTCAATACCACGGAGCGTATTGGCGAAGTTAGTGCCTTCAACGGTATCAGGGATCAAATCTTCCATTCCCATTAAGCCCAGCATGGTTGGGTAAATATCGGGTGCTGAAAATAACAGATCATTTTGTTGTGGATTAAGCTTGCCAGGCCAACGGAAAATCATTGGAATACGCATTGCTTCGTCATAATGAACATTTTTGGTTGGGTTACCATTTGAACCCATACAACAGCCGTGATCAGAGAAAAACACCACTAAGGTATCTTCGGTAAGATTAAGGCGATCTAATTCATCAACAATGCGTCCAAATTGCTCATCAACTCCATTAACCATCGCCATATATTCTTTGAAAAACTGCGGACCATAGCCTTCTTGATAGGCTTTATCCCACTGTACATTTGGACGAGTATTTAATTGCTGTGATGTTTTACCACTAAAGCGATCTAAATATTTTTGTGGTACTTGATCATAAGGCGAGTGGGGCGGATTCATAGAAACCACTAACGTAAACGGTTGATCTTGTTTACGGTATTGACCATTTTCATTACGTAAATATTTAATAGCAATATCTGCTTCGTGCTCAGGGCTCCACTGATTTATTCGTAGTGGCTTATCGCGGGTAGTATCATTGGTCCAATACATTGGCGTCATATGCTTATCATAGGTGCCATAGGCATACCAGAAATCAAAGCCATGGCGACGATCTGGGGCTGTCCAATCATTCCAATAACGTCCTTCTGCGGGATTATTGTAACTAGGAATGAAAGGCGCTTGTGGTGCATCTAAGTGCCACTTGCCAATGTAGCCCATGCTATAGCCTTGCTTTTTCAAAACATCAGACCAAGTTAAGGTGCTTTTCTTTAGTTCAATACCAAAATCTTTACCACCAAATTGGCCTTCAACACCAGTGTGGCTATTGCCTTGAATACCATTACGGTAAGGGTATTGCCCAGTCATTAACATGCCACGAAATGGAGTACATAGTGGAAAGTTAGAAACAGCTTGACGTAATACTGCACTTTGGCGAGCAAACTTATCAATATTAGGGGTCATTGATGGATCTTGTTGCATAAACCCTAATGCCTGAGCTCGAAATTCATCAGGAAATATAATGACTAAATTGGGTTTTTTTAATGATCTCTTTGAGCTTAATGTAGATGCAGTTGCAGCTTGGGTATAACCAGCTGATAAGGTTGCAGCAACAGCACCACTGGCTGCCATACCTTTCAGTAATCCTCTGCGTGAGATAGACATCAACGAATCCTTATTAATGATAAATAGAAACAATTGGATTATGTACCTTTGATTTGCTTCGTATCGTAAGTTAATGAAAGCTTTATGACTGTGTAATCGATCACATAAAAGAAAATGAAAGCAAAATAATGTAATCACTTGTTTTATTGCAGTAAATATTATGGAGCCTCAGTGCTATTTTATAAATTGAAAGGATGAAAGGTTGGTTTATTGACTTTCGTTCTATATGATAGAAAGACTTACGCAAGTATGCATGAGTTTTTGTGAAAGATAACGAAAGAATGTGAAAGAGATCAAAAGTTTTGTCTTAGTGCATTGTGGCTTTATTTTTTAGGTGTAAGCTTATTTCGAAATCAAATGAAAGTAATTTTGATTGATTTCACAAGGAGACAAAAGTGAAAAGTGCAATTGAAAGGCGAATGGAAATCGTCAACGTGGTGAATCTAGAA
Source organism: Photobacterium toruni (assembly GCF_024529955.1). NCBI lineage: Bacteria > Pseudomonadati > Pseudomonadota > Gammaproteobacteria > Vibrionales > Vibrionaceae > Photobacterium > Photobacterium toruni. The sequence continues at coordinate 658,753 of NZ_AP024855.1, read as the reverse complement.
GGAAAAGCCCGTGTCGAGGATCTCGCTGAAAAATTTAATGTATCTAGTGTCACTATTCGCAGTGATCTGAGTTTCTTGGAAAAGAATGGTTATGTTGTGCGCTCTCATGGCGCAGCAATTCCTAACTCAGGTGTGATTGCTGAATTAACCATTCATGAAAAGCGTCGGCATAATGCGGGAGTGAAATCGCTCCTTGGCCAAGCTGCTGCCAAGCTTATTCATCATGGCGACACTGTGATTTTAGATTCAGGGACAACAACGCGTGAAATCGCAGCCAGCTTAAAAAGTATGGAAAATGTTGTTGTTATGACCAATGGTCTGGATGTGGCTATGGAGTTGGCTTCAGCACCCGGTGTTGAAGTATTAATGTCAGGTGGCGTACTTCGTAAAGAAGCGTTATCTTTTTCAGGCTCACAAGCAGAAGCTGGCCTTAAAAACTTTTGTTTTGATAAAGTTTTTCTAGGAGTTGATGGCTTTGACTTGCGAGCAGGTATCACCACGCACAGTGAGCAAGAGGCGAGCCTCAATCGTTTAATGTGTGAAATTTCTGAACAAGTGATTGCAGTCGCTGATTCGACCAAATTTGGTAAACGTAGCTGCCATATGATTCGTGAATTCGGAAATATTGATATCCTAGTAACAGATGCGGGCATTCCTGAAGATTATTTAGCTGGTCTTCGTGAAATGAAAGTTGAAGTTATTATCGTCGAAAAAGAGCATTGACTTATTGACTCCATGATCATGTCACAGATGATGATTATGGAGTTAATTAATGAACACCCTACAAACTCTCGTTCAACGTCATAAAACAGGCGGTAACAATGGTATTTATGCTGTTTGTTCTGCACACCCGCTTGTCATTGAGGCTGCATTTTCTCAAGCGTTGGATGATGGTTCAGTTTTATTAATCGAAGCGACATCAAATCAAGTGGATCAATTTGGTGGCTACACCGGAATGACTCCGATTGATTTTCGTCATTTTGTATTAGCGATGGCTGAACAATTCCACTTTCCTACCGATAATCTTATTTTAGGTGGCGATCATTTAGGTCCTAACCGTTGGCAACATCTCTCTGCTGAAGCTGCGATGTTAAATGCCGATGATTTAATTGCTGCTTATGTCGCTGCTGGTTTTAAGAAAATCCATTTAGATTGCAGCATGTCTTGTGCTGATGATCCGATTCCTCTTTGTGATGAAATTGTTGCTCAGCGTGCTGCACGTTTAGGTGCGATTGCTGAAAAAACAGCGATAGAATCTTTTGGTTATAGTGATTTAGTTTACGTTATTGGTACTGAAGTCCCTGTACCTGGTGGAGCTGCTGAAACATTAAATACCGTTGAAGTTACCTCTCCGCAAGCTGCAATGAAAACAATCGAAACTCATCAACGAGCGTTTACTGAGGCGGGTATCGCTGATTGTTGGACGCGTGTGATTGGATTAGTGGTGCAACCTGGGGTTGAATTTGATCACACCGGCGTTATTGATTATTGCCCAGAGAAAGCAAATCAATTAAGTCATGTGGTTGATAGTTTTCCCCAGATGGTATTTGAAGCACACTCGACAGACTATCAAACTCATGCCGCTTATCGTCAATTAGTACAAGATCACTTTGCTATTTTAAAAGTCGGCCCAGCTTTGACTTTTGCGATGCGTGAAGCGCTATTTAATTTATGTGAAATTGAAGCTGAAATTATTCCTAAAGCACATTGTTCTAATTTGCGTGAATGTATTGAAGCACAAATGTGTGAAGCGCCGCAGCATTGGCAAAAATATTATCACGGTAATGAATCTGAACAACGCTTCTCACGCTGCTTTAGCTTTAGCGATCGTATGCGTTATTACTGGCCTGATAGTGTGATCAATCAAGCTCAAGCAACCTTATTTAGAAATTTATCTCGAGTTGAGATTCCGTTACCGCTTCTTAGTCAATATATGCCACAGCAATTTCAACATCTGCGTGAAGGCTTAATCTCATCAGATCCTAAGGTGTTGGTATTAGACACTATTCGTCAAGTTTTACGTGCTTACTCTCAAGCATGTACTGAAAAATTAATCGCAGAGGTTTAAATACATGGAACAATATTTAGGTTATTCAGCAGCTGAACTTCAACGTTTCTCGGGGTATTGGACCGCGAAAGAAATCAACCAGCAACCTGATTGTTGGGCGCAAACAGCGGCAATTACGCGTGAGTGTGAAGCGCAAATTAAATGCTTTATGGATAAGGTTTATGGTTACTCTAATTTACGCATTGTTTTAACCGGGGCGGGTACGTCAGCATTCGCTGGTCGTTCATTAGCATTAGGCCTTTCTCAGCGTTTACAACGTCGTGTAGAAGCTATCTCAACCACTGATATTGTTTCTAATCCTAGCCAGTGTTTTGCTGAAAATATTCCAACGTTATTAGTGTCGTTTGCGCGCTCTGGTAATAGTCCTGAAAGTGTGGCTGCGGTTGAGCTTGCTAATCAAACCTTAACGGAATGTTTCCACCTAGTGTTGACCTGTAATGCAGATGGAAAGTTATATAAGTGTTGCGAAAATGATAAGCAATCATTTGCATTACTAATGCCAGCAGAAACCAATGATCAATCTTTTGCCATGACATCAAGTTTTTCATCAATGATGGTAGCAGCTTTTTCGGTTCTAATGTATGGCAACGATTACACGAAAGATATCGAAAGCATTTGTAAGTGTTCTGTGGGTTTGATCAAAGATTTAAATACCAAAATAAAGGATACTGCTAATCAAGAACTTGAACGGGTTATTTATTTAGGCAGTGGTGGTTTACAAGGCTTAGCCCAAGAATCGGCATTGAAATTACTTGAACTAACTTCAGGTAAAGTCGTTGCAACATTTGATTCTCCATTAGGGTTCCGCCATGGACCCAAATCTATTGTGAATCAAAATACGATGATTGTGGTGTTCATAAGTAACGACCCATATACCCGTAAATATGACTTAGATCTGTTAACTGAACTTTGTCGCGATAATATTGCAGCTCGAGTGGTAGCGATTACAGCGCAAGTGGATGAGATTGAAGCAAGTGCTGATGTTATTCATGTCCCTGGCATGGAAACCGCGACAGATGTTGAATTACTTTTTCCTTATATGCTGTATGCGCAAATGTACGCGTTCCATCGCGCACTTGCACTAGGAAATACACCTGATAACCCATGTCCTACTGGCGAAGTTAACCGTGTAGTACAAGGAGTTACTATCCATTATTTATATGATTATTTGAAATAATTACGAAAGGTAGAACAATCATGACAACGCCAAACATTGTATGGACACGAATTGATGAACGTTTGCTACATGGTCAAATTCGTATTACTTGGGGTAAACATTCAGGCGCTAACCTTATTTTGGTTGCCAATGATGATGCAGCTGAAGGCCCAAATGCGGCTTTTATGCAAGCAGGTATGAAAGCATCAGCAGGGGGAGAATACGCAGTACGTTTCTTCTCAATCCAAAAAACAATTGATGTTATAGGTAAAGCTTCTCCGCAACAAAAGATTTTTGTGTTGTGTAATAACCCAACTGATGTGGCGCGTTTAGTCGAAGGTGGGGTGCCTATTACTCATTGCAACGTTGGTAATATGCATTATCACGAAGGTAAGCGTCAGATTAATAAGACAGTTTCTGTCGATGATAAAGACATTAACGCTTTTGAACGCATGGTCGCGAAAGGAGTAACTTGTACTATTCAAAATACGCCTGATCAGAAACCAATCGATGTACTTGAACTGGCTACCAGCGCTGCTTAAATCGCGATAGTCAAACGCCAAACGTGTAAAAAGGAATAAATCATGTTTTTTGAAGCTGCGTTAGTAGCGGTGTGGGCTTTCTTTTGTGGTATCGATAAATACGATGTTGCATTGAATATTCACCGTCCGCTTATTACAGGTCCGGTTGTGGGCTTGATCATGGGTGACATGCAAATTGGTTTGATTGCTGGTGCGACATTAGAACTTGCTTGGTTAGGTTTAGTGCCTAACGCGGGGGCTCAGCCACCAGATGTAACGTTAGGTACGATTGCTGCGGTTGCTTTTGCAGTAATGACGGGTCAGTCAGCAGAAGTGGCAATGGGCGTCGGTATGCCGATTGCAGTAATGATGCAAATGTTGGTTATTGGCTTCTTCGCAATGACATCATTCACAATGGGTAAAGCGGATCGCTTTGCAGAGCGTGGAGATTCTGCGGGTATCGATAAACTGTTAATTGTCACAATATTATTACGTGCGATGTTGTATGCCTCAGTTGCTTTTGTAACCGTTTACTTTGGAGAGCATGCTGCAACTTGGATTGATGAAAACGCACCCAAAGCACTGCTAACAGGTTTAGGTATTGGTGCCAAGATGGTTCCTGCGATTGGTTTCGCTATGTTGTTGAAAATTATGTGGTCAAAAGAAGTGGCTGGGGTGTTCTTCATTGGCTTTGTAATGACAACTTACTTAAAACTACCAATTATGGCTGTCGCGATTATCGGCGCCTCAATTGCAGCACTGTACTACTTCTTTAGCGGTTCAAACAACGGCGGCTCTAACAACAATCAACCTGGGGAATTTGAAGATGGCATCTGATATCACTGCGGGAACACTTCGCGATAAAAACACGGAAGAACATGTAAGTTTGGTTGATGATATCGATGCGTATGAAGATACCACGCCACGTAAAGTGATCACTAAGAAAGACCTTTGGATGTGTTCTATCCGCGGTCTATTTATGGAAGGTAACTTTAACTTTGAACGTATGCAAGCGGGTGGTTTTGCTTACTCAATTATTCCAGCACTGAAAAAAATTCACGGTGATAACAAAGCCGATTTAGCCAAAGCATTAAAGAACCACCTTCAGTTTTTCAATGCTTCACCTAAGCTGTTTACCTTCTTATTAGGTACAGCGATTGCGATGGAAGAAAACAAAGAAAAACCATCAACGGTTAACGTAATGAAAGTTGCTGGCATGGGACCAACTGGCGGTATCGGTGATGCCATCGACCACATGACATTGATGCCATTAACCCTAGCGTTAGGTGCGTCAATTGCAATGGAAGGCTCGATTGCAGGTCCATTTGTGTTCTTCTTCTTGTACCAAATTGTTCACTTTGCCGTTTACTTTGGTTTGATGTTCATGGGTTACAAAGCGGGTACTGCCGCGATGGTTAACATGAGCGATTCAACTGAAAAGTTGGCAAAAGCCGCCAATATTATGGGTATCTTTGTTATTGGTGCGCTCTCTGCGACCTTTATTAAAGTGCAGACCACCCTCAGTCTCGAACTGGGGGGAAAAGTGGTGGACTTGCAGACCGCATTATTTGACAAGGTGATGCCAAATATTCTGCCACTGATGCTGGTGTTCTTCATGCTCAAAATGGTGAAAGGCACAGGGTTCTGGGCTAAACCGCCAGTGTTGATTTTCAGCACACTAGCGGCAGGTGTTGTTGGTCATATGCTGGGTATTTTGTAATAAGACCATTGCTTAGTGGTGATGAGAGTCATCATCAATAATATCAAGGGGGACGGTGCTCCCCCTTATTTTCAAGGAAAGAATCATGATTGGTATCGTTGTTTCAGGTCATATTAACTTTGCATCGGGTATGGAATCGGCTGTTCGTGCTATCGCGGGTGAGCAACAGCAAATGACGTATGTAGATTTTGTTGAAACTATGTCTACTGATGAGTTAGAACTTGCATTACGTCAAGCAGCTGCTGATGTAGATAGTGGCGATGGCGTGTTGTTTTTAACTGATATTCCTGGCGGTTCCCCTGCTAATCGTGCGTTAGCAATATTGATGGATACCCCGAATATTGAACTTATTGGTGGCGCTAATTTACCGATGATCGCCAATGCTGCTTTTGAACGTGATGATGCTGATTTAACCGAGCTTGTTGATACGCTGCTTGATATTGGTATGTCATGCATGAAAGACATGCGTCGTGAGCTTAATAGTATGATGGCGCAGCCGACTGAATTTGAATGTGAAGACGGGCTGTAATTATGCGCTTTGCACTTCATCCGCAACGAGTATTCACTCCTTCTGGGATCCGTTATAACCACTATGTAGTCGTGAATAACGGTAAGATTGAAAGCGTTACTGATAGCCGACCTCTCGATTGTGAAGTGATTGAATTAGAAGACCAAACATTAGTTCCTGGTTTTATTGATATTCATATTCATGGTCGTGCAGGCGCTGATGTTATGGATGCAACGCCAGCAGCGTTACAAACCATAGCCCAAGCATTGCCAGCGACGGGGGTGGTGGCATGGGTTGGAACCACAGTAACCGCACCATGGTTAGACATTGTGTCTGCTTTACAGCAAGTTCGTCATTTTTGTGAGCAACCGCAACAATCAGGTGCAAGGTTATTAGGCAGCTTTCTTGAAGGACCTTACTTTACAGCCACACACCGAGGTTCACACCCAACTCAATATTTAACCGCGCCAACCATTGCGGCGTTAGCAGAATTAAAAGAAGTTGCTGCAGATTCATTATTACGCGTAGCCCTTGCTCCTGAATATGATGGTGCTAATGAAGCTATTCAATGGTTAACCGATAACGGTATAAAAACTTCAGTAGCACACACTAATGCCAATTTTGAACAAGTGACCCAAGCGCATCAACACGGTGCTGATTGTGGAGTGCATTTATTTAACGGCATGAGTGGTTTGCATCATCGTGAACCGGGTTGTGCAGGGGCTGTGCTTTATCACGATATGTTAGTTGAACTGATTGCTGATGGTATTCATGTTCACCCTGTAATGATGCAACTTTCTTATCGTATCAAGGGCTACCAAGGTATGGCATTAATCACTGATTGTATGCGTGCTGGTGGTCTTAATGATGGTAAGTACCAACTTGGTGCGCAGATGGTAACCGTTACTAATGGTGAAGCTCGTACTGATGATGGTTCATTAGCGGGAAGCACTTGCAGTTTAGATCAAGCTATTCGCAATATGATTTTGTTAGCCAATGTACCTGAATGGGAAGCAATCCAGATGGCAACCTCAGTCCCTGCAAAGTATTTGGGGATTGACGATCAACTAGGTGCTATCGCTCCTAAATATAACGCCAGTTTTGCCGTACTTAATACACAATTTGAAATTCAAGCAACGTTAATTGATGGTGAATGGTATTACCCAGCATCAAATTAATAGCAATACTTCGTCAGTGTTTATGCCGTATTTTTGTGGTGTGGGTACTGAATAATGTAATGATTTAAGAGGTTTTTCATGGAAATTCGTCAACCAATTCATAGTCAGCATGCCAAGCAATTAGATACTGCGGGTATTCGTGAGCAATTCTTAATTGAAAATATGTTTCAAGAAGGTGAGATCAACCTTACTTACAGCCATATCGATCGCATTATTGTGGGGGCTGCAGTGCCGACCACAACCGCTATCGAGTTTGAAGGCGGTAAAGAAATTGGGGTTGATTACTTTTTACAACGTCGCGAATTAGGTGTGATCAATATCGGTGCACCAGGGTTAGTGATTGTTGATGGTGAAACTTTTGAGATTGGTTCACGTGAAGCTATTTATGTTGGTATGGGCGCTAAAGATATTCGGTTTGAAAGTGTGATTGCCGAGCAACCTGCACGTTTTTACTTAAATTGTGCCCCTGCTCATCACTGTTACCCAACCCGTAAGATTACCCGTGAAGAAGCCTCGCCAGAGCAAATTGGTAGTCAAGAAAACTGTAATGTTCGTACTATTTATAAGTACTTACACCCATCAGTGTTACCAACCTGTCAGTTATTAATGGGCATGACGGAACTCGCTGCAGGTAGTTTGTGGAACACTATGCCATGTCATACCCATGAGCGTCGCATGGAAGTGTATTTATATTTTGATATGAGCCAAGACAACATCGTGTTCCATTACATGGGTGAGCCTCAAGAAACGCGCCATATTGTGGTACGCAATGAACAAGCTGTGATTAGTCCTAGTTGGTCAATTCACTCCGGTGTTGGTACTGCAGCGTATACCTTTATTTGGGGCATGGTGGGTGAAAACCAAACCTTCCACGATATGGATCATGTCGCGATGAGCGATCTTAAATAAGCTACTGTGGCTGATCATTAATCAATTTAGCTGGTAACGCTGGCCACTATTGTTAGCGTTACTATACAAGGATAGAACTCGATGAATATGTTTGATTTAAGCGGTAAAGTTGCGATTGTGACTGGTTGTAATACAGGTCTTGGTCAAGGTATGGCACTAGGACTTGCAAAAGCAGGGGCTGATATTGTTGGGATTGGTCATCAAGCAGCGCCTGAAACTCAAGTACAAGTAGAAGCATTAGGACGTAAATTTCATTACATTACCGCTAACTTAATGCAGCAAGATAAGCTTGAAAGCATCGTTGCAGAAGCAGTAGAAGTGATGGGGCATGTTGATATTTTAATTAACAACGCTGGCATTATTCGTCGTCAAGATCTACTTAAATTTTCTGAAAGTGATTGGGATGATGTGATTAATATTAACCAAAAAACACTGTTCTTCTTATCACAAGCGGTTGCTAAACGTTTTGTTGAACAAGGTAATGGCGGCAAAATCATAAATATCGCTTCAATGTTATCTTTCCAAGGTGGTATTCGCGTACCGTCATACACCGCAAGTAAATCTGCAGTTATGGGGTTAACCCGCGCATTAGCAACTGAACTCGCTGAATATAATATTAATGTTAATGCGATTGCTCCAGGTTATATGGCGACAGATAACACTGAAGCACTACGTGCCGACGCTGATCGTAATGCGGCAATTTTAGAGCGTATTCCAGCTAATCGCTGGGGATTACCGTCTGATTTAGAAGGCCCTGCGGTCTTTTTAGCATCAAGTGCGAGTGATTATATTAATGGTTACACCATCGCTGTTGATGGTGGTTGGTTAGCACGCTAAGGAGAGCAGATCATGGCAGCATTAGGTTCAAAAGAAACGATTTTAACGGCAATGAAGCGTGTTTATCGTTACCAAGCACAAAATCAAACCCGCAGTGTGGTCCGTCGCAGCGGTAAAACCCGTTTTATTAAAGATACTGACTGGGAGCGTGGCGTATTTTGGTCATGTGTCTCTGCAGCATGGTTAGCAACAGATGATAATGAATACCTTGATGGCGTAATGAATTATACCCTTCATACTGGTTTTAGATCTGGTCCGAATGAGCGTTTTGCTGATGATCATATTTGCTGCCAAGCCTACCTTGATGTTTATCCATTAATTGATCAAATTGAAGCGTTAGAGCCAACCATTAAAGCGTTAGATATTATGGTTGATAGTCCACAAGCTGGTCGTAAAGATTGGTGGTGGTGTGATTCCTTATTTATGGCCCCGCCAGCATTTGCTGCACTAACCCAACGTACGGGGGATCCTAAATACCTTGATTATATGAATACCGCATTTTGGGATTCGGTAGATCATCTACTCGATCCTGAAACGGGTTTATTTTACCGTGATTATCGTTATATTCCTGATGGTAATGGTGGTGAACTACGTGAAGCTAACGGTAATAAAGTTTTCTGGAGTCGTGGTATTGGTTGGGTATTAGCTGCTGTGCCACGTTTATTAGCCCGTATGCCTGAAGATTATCCGCAGCGTGAAAAATATTTAGCGTTGTTTACCTCACTTGCTGCAGAAGTAATTAAATATCAACAAGCTGATGGTTTTTGGCGTACAAGTTTACTTGATCCTGAAAATTTCCCCGCCCCAGAAAGCAGTGCCACGGCGTTGTTCTGTTACGGCTTAGCGTGGGGAATTAAGCACGGTCATCTTGATGCTGAAATATACCTGCCAGTAGTTGAAACCTCATGGACGGCACTGCAAAGTTGTATTCACGATAATGGCATGATCGGTTGGGTACAGTTACCTGCATTTAATCCGCGTGATGTCGCCTTTGAACATAATATTGATTACGGTGCTGGCGCATTTTTATTAGCCGCAACCGCTGTCGTTGAGCTAGTCGAATAAATAACAATAACGTCAATGTAATAAGTTGAAAGTCAGGTAAGTTCAAGCCGATTTACGTGTTAGATCGGCTTTTTTTCTGATTCATTGTGGATTAACTAAAAACAATAAATAAGGATATTGGAATGAATAAATTAGTTATCATAGCTGCCGCAGTGACGGCGAGTATGGCAAGTTATAACGTAGTTGCTGAAACAGGTGCCTCCGTGGCTGCGGTATATAATATTAATCATGCCAAGGTTGCTCCTGTTATTGATGGTATTGCCCATGATAATGAATGGAAATCAGCTCAAAAGTTAACTGATTTTACTTTCCCTTGGCGTGATACTCCCGCGCCTGCAACAGAATTTAAAGCAGTGTGGAACGCAGATTCACTCTATTTTCAATATACAGTGGTGGATGCAAATGTAGCGATTGGGACTGATCCTGAGCGTGCTATTTTAGATTCTGATCGAGTAGAAATTTTCCTTGCCAAAGATGCGCAATTATCGCGTTATTACACCATGGAAATTGATCCTAAAGCACGCGTGTTTAGTGCAGAAGCCAGCTATGACATGGTCAATAAAAAACGGGCATCATTAGACAGTAATTGGACATGGAAAGGCTTAGAAACCAAAGCAAGTTTAACCGATAGCGGTTATATCGTTGAAGGTAAATTACCGCTACAAACATTAACTGATTTATCGCTGTGGCAGAATAAACAACAAACACAATTATTGTGTGCTTTGATGCGGGCAGAGTTCACGCAACAAGCGGATGGAAAATTGGATATGGGGTGGATGACATGGATAGATCCCAAAACACCTAAACCTAACTTTCACAACCTACAAACATTTGGCCGTTGTCAGCTAATAAAATAATGACTTGTAATTAATACAGCTCATTAAAAAATAAGGTTTATGCTGATATTTATATCATATGGCATAAGCCTTTTTTTATTTTATAGGTTTGATTCTGTTTTTATGGTGGCGTTTTAGATAGGAATATAATGCAAATATTGGGATAAACACTAAAGTCTGTGAGATAATACTTGGCTAAGGTATAAATCTGCCACTATCTGCGGCTAGGTTTATTCTCTCCGAGATATTTTATTGCATTTCCAATCGAGTTAGTGGACTTAATGATACGTATTAATGAAGTTAAATTACCGTTAGATCATAGTGAAGTAGCTTTACATGATTTTGTCATCAACAAGTTATCGATAAATAAAGACCAACTAGTTGATATTCATATCTTTAAACGTGGTTATGATGCCCGTAAAAAGAATGATATCTATCTGATTTATACTTTAGATATCACTTTAAAAGACGTTGATGAAGAGCAATTACTAACGACGTTTGCTAACGATCATCATGTGAAAGCATCACCAGATACGAGCTATAAATATGTAACTCAAGCGCCTGAAAACATGACTGAGCGCCCAATTGTTATTGGCATGGGACCGTGTGGCTTGTTCACTGGCCTTATTCTGGCGCAGATGGGATTCAAGCCTATTATTCTAGAACGCGGAAAATCAGTGCATGAACGCGCGAAAGATACTTTCCGTTTTTGGCGTACACGTGAGCTAAACACTGAATCAAATGTGCAATTTGGTGAAGGTGGTGCAGGTACATTCTCTGACGGTAAACTATATAGCCAAGTAAAAGATCCTCGTTTCCTTGGTCTTAAAGTAAAACAAGAATTTGTTGCAGCGGGCGCACCCGCTGAAATTATTTATGTTAGCAAACCTCACATTGGTACCTACAAATTGGTAACGATGGTTGAGAAGATGCGTCGTAAAATTATTGAACTTGGCGGTGAGATTCGTTTTGAAACTCGCGTTGAAGAAATCAATATTGAAGATAGCCAAGTCTCTGGCGTTACGTTATCGACAGGTGAAGTGATCCCGTCAAAGCACGTTGCATTAGCGATTGGTCATAGTGCACGTGATACCTTTAAGATGTTGCATGACAAAGGTGTTCACCTTGAAGCGCAATCATTTTCTGTTGGTTTCCGTATTGAACATAAGCAAGAAACTATTGATGCGGCACGCTTTGGTAAAAATGCAGGCCATCCATTGTTAGGTGCGGCGGATTATAAATTGGTTCACCATTGTAAAAATGGTCGTTCAGTTTATAGCTTTTGTATGTGTCCTGGTGGCGTTGTTGTTGCCGCAACATCAGAGCTTGAATCAGTGGTAACTAATGGTATGAGCCAATATTCGCGTAGTGAGCGTAATGCAAACAGTGCGATTGTAGTGGGTATTTCACCACAAGATTTTGCTAACGATCCAATGCAAGGTATTGCGCTACAACGTAAGTTAGAGCGTAACGCTTATGTTCTTGGTGGTAGCACTTATGATGCACCTGCGCAATGTGTTGGTGATTTCTTAGCGGGTAAAACAGTTAGCCAAATGGGTGATGTTGAACCGTCTTATAAGCCAAATGTTAAGTTTACTGATCTAAGTAGCAGTTTGCCTGATTATGCGATTGAAGCGATTCGTGAAGCATTACCTGCGTTTAATAAAAAGATCAAAGGTTTCTCAAACGCCGATAGCATGCTAACCGGTGTTGAAACACGAACTTCTTCTCCTGTACAAATTAAACGTGGAAAAGACTTCCAAAGTATTAATACTAAAGGATTATATCCTGGTGGTGAAGGTGCTGGTTACGCAGGGGGTATTTTATCTGCGGGTATCGATGGTATTAAAGTTGCTGAAGCCATTGCGCTTGATATGTTAAATGCATAATTAGTTAAATCAAAAGGTGTAATAACAGCAAAATAGCATAATGTTATTGCACCTTTTATTCTTTTTATTGGTAATATCTCTGCGGTTGTTACCTTCATTTTTTTCTATTTATTCTCCCTCTTAATATTCTTATTTATAAAAAATTCAGTATTAGAATTGACTGTTAATTTTATAGTTGTAATATTCTTTAGCTGTAATTTATTGTTTTAAAAGTAAAAAATAACTCCTTAATGATATTTATATAATTTTAGTGTTTTTAAAAAGAGTTTTTATTACGCCATATTATTATTTTTATGGTGTGATTTTTTACTAAACTAAAGTTACTTGCCATGCTGAATGTTTAATTACAATAGCCAAAATACGAGTAAAAAGCCTTTTAAAACAAATAAAGGGCTAAGGGTTTACTGATAGTTATAATATGGAAATATAGTCGGATATATATAATAAATGTTAAATGAAAGACGGTTCTTTTTATCATTAATGCCCTATTTGTTATTGTTTGTTGCAGGTACTGTTGATGCGGTTGGCTTTTTACACCTTAAAAACGGAGTATTTGCATCTTTCATGAGTGGCAACTCGACCCATATGGGAATGATGCTGAGTTATCATGATTATCCTCGTGCAGCCATTTATATTGCCATTTTAGGTATTTTTATTATCGGTTCCATGTCTGGTGAATTAATCGCTTTATCTGGACGACGGTTCTACCGTGGTGTGGTAATGGCTTCAGTATCAATGGTGTTGATAGTCGCTATTATTATGGAGTCTTACCTGCCTTTTCTTGCAATTAATTTTATTCTTTGTTATGCGATGGGAATGCAGAATATCGCGTTACGATTAACAATTGAAAAATCAATTCCACTTACATATGCTACTGGATATTTGGTTAATATTGGTCGTTTATTGGCATTGGCTATTGTGGGGCAAGGTGATCGTAAACGGTTGATGCAATACTTGTGTTTATGGGGTTCTTTAATTTCAGGTGCAATGAATGGTGGGTTTATAATGCAAACAATTCCCCAATATTCATTATTTCCAGCATTGGCATTAACCTCATGTATTGCTATCACTTTGTTTTATATTGAATATACCCATCGCTCAACCCCAATTGATACTGAACTGTAATCAAAACAATCCATTCATTCTGTAAATAATAAAAGACCCCCAATAATTGGTATCCAACGATTGAGGGTCAGTTTACTTACTGGCTTTTTTTAGTTAGTAATATACGCATGTTTACCATCAAGCTACTGTTTTCTTCAGTAGTTTGATGTAAAAATAAGACGTGATCGTACTCGCTCAATTGAATGCTATTAATTGCTACATAATGCATATGCCCATAAACTATTATTATCGTTTTATTGATGATAGAGAATGGAATGTATACACCTATCCCTTGCAATACTATTCGTGGTGTTATTTTTGATTTAGATAATACTCTTGTCAGTTCAGCGTTAGATTTTGATTGGTTACGTCAACAATTAAATTGTGCGGCTGATGTCGATCTATTGCAATATATTGCTAAGGTTCCCGACGCTACTTACCGAAAGCAACTTGAAGATAAAGTCGTTGAGCATGAAATTATGGATGCACGTCAGTCTTCTATTATGCCTGGTTGTTACGCTTTATTGTCTTATCTGCGTCAGCAAAATATATCTACCGCAGTTGTTACACGTAACTGTATTCAAGCAGCAAAGCTAAAGATTGATCACCATTGCTTGCAATTTAACCGTATTGTTTCACGTGAAGATTTTCCTCCCAAACCTGCGCCAGATGCATTACTTGATATTATTCAACAATGGCAATTAGCGCCGCAAAACATACTCTATGTTGGCGATTATCTTTATGATTTACAAGCAGCTTATCGTGCCAATATGCCATCGTGTTTAGTGACCAATGGTGAGGACTTACCTTTCACTGACCAAGCATCTATCGTGGTTCAACAGCTTGGTGGTTTAATGAATATTTTACGAGAGCAAGCATATATGTTGTCGCAAGAGCATGCTAGGGTAGAAGTCTAATGTTCAGCTAGGAAATTAATAATGACTAATCCTGTAAACCCAAAAGCATTACTTCATAGCAAATGGACGAAAGTGGTTGTGGATAACAAAGAAAAACATTTTGAGATAGTCACAGTATTATTTAATGATAATCAGCAAGTTGAAAAATGTGTTATTCAAGCAGTAATGACAAATAAACTGTATGACATTGATTGGCATGATTTAAAAAATGATCAAGCTTGGATCATCGGCTGGAATTAAGCATATTGTTGCTCTAGAGCTAACAAGCATCGTTTCTTATCTAGCCCGCCAGCATAGCCGGTTAATTTGCCATTTTTACCGATAACGCGGTGACATGGAATAATAATGGATAGTGGATTTTTACTGTTTGCCATTCCTACTGCTTGGCATGCTTTAATATTGCCAATTGAGATAGCAAGTTGCTGATAACTCCAACACACACCATATGGAATTGTGCTTAATGACAGCCATACTCGCTGTTGGAAATCAGTGCCTTTAGGTGCTAATGGTAAATTAAATTGTTGGCGTGTACCCGCAAAATATTGTTGTAATTGCTGCTTACATTCAATTAATAATGGATGCTGTGGCATGTAGGTAGCGGTTTCTGGTTGTGGTGTTTGGTCTTGATAAAGGATTGCTGTTAGTGCGTCGTCAGTAGAGTACAGTGTTAAACATCCGATGGGTGAATCCATCGTGTGAAAGTAAATGTTCATAATAGAGACCTTCGCGCTACACTTGAAAAAATAGTATAGCGCGGTTTACCGTGAATAAAAAAATAGCTTAATGATGGCGTTTTAGATACTCAAGCGCACCTACAATTGCTGCTACTTGTGCCATATTACATTCTTGATCTGTTACTCGAGGACTATCCGGGTAGACTTCTGTGGTTGAAGTATATTTAGCATCAGTTACGCTAGCACATAGTCCTAATGCTTTTAACGGATAATTAATGACACCTTCTTGTGTAATCGGCTCTCCAATTATATTACCGTCACTGTCTGCTGGCGCAATATGAGTAACATGGCGTACTGAATCAATAATGGCTTTTTGGAAAGCATCTTGAGGATTTTCACTGTCACCAACACCATAAAAACCGTCAGGCACGATATCTACGATATATTCTTTACCGTCACGTGCAGCAAGTGCAGGTCTAAATTCACTTTCATCGCTATCAGTGGTCTCATGCAAATCAAGATGAGCAAGAAAATGCGTGTGTTGCGCTTGAACCAATTTCATTAATGCTGCAGATTCTTCTGCTGGGCTATTGGCATAAAATGAGCGATTGGGATCGACAGTGTTAGGATTCCAACGATTGATCGTTTCATATCCCCATGGGCTCACACAAGGTACAACCATAATATTAAAATCAGTACTGTATTGTTGTGCTTTTTGTGCCAAAAAGGTTAATGCACCATGCACACCACTGGTTTCATAACCGTGAATGCCTCCTGTAATCAATATTGTTGGTTTTGTATCACTCCAATGACGAGTCTTGATTACAAACAGAGGATATTTTTCAGGTGAGTAAGATAAAGCACCATATTGTTCAACGTCGAACTTTTCACTTAGGGTATGAATATGGGCAACAACCTGCTCAAGATAACTACGCTTAATAGTAGTTTGTGCCAGCCATGCCGCTTTTTCTGTGGCATTCCATTTTATACCTGGAGTACCAATTGCGTATCCAAATGAATTATCCATTTTCTTACCTGTATTATTGAGTATCTATTTAAGAGGGTAAACAGCTGATTATATTTAAGCAAATTTTATCTAATGATCACTGTCAAAAAAGAGAAATGTCTCTGATTATACTGAAGTTAAATGACATTTATTAAGTGAGAAGAAAGTAAAGTTAGGTTGCATTTATCTGCTGGTAAATACTATTGTCATACAATTACAGTGGGCTATAGTAACTGGGTTCACAGGATTATTATTAAGGAAAAGACGATGAGTACTACAATCTTGAATGAAGTTCAAATTGAAGATGCTAAACAACACCTTACTCGTCCTCTAGCCACACCTACAGATTTATGTGTAGACGCGACTAAAGAGATTAGTGGAGCGTTAACCGCAATTTTAGCTGATGTATTTGCTATTTATATGAAAACCAAGAATTTTCATTGGCATATGAGTGGTGCGCACTTCCGTGACTACCATTTAATGTTAGATGAACAAAGTGCACAGTTATTTGCAATGACTGATGACATTGCTGAGCGTGCGCGTAAAATTGGTGGTCAAACACTACGTTCAATTGGTGAGATTTCACGGATGCAGCGTATTTTAGATAATGATGCTGAGTTTGTTGAACCTGCGGATATGCTTGCTGAGTTGTGTGAAGATAATAAACAATTAGCCGCTGAACTTCGTGCCGCACATATTTTATGTGATGAACGCAATGATTTCTCTTCAGTGAGTATGATTGATAATTGGATTGATGAAACAGAGCGCCGTGTTTGGTTTCTTTATGAATCATATCGTCATTGAGTGATAATGACATAACGAATATTATGTTGATAAATAAAAGAGAAGCAACTAGGCTTCTCTTTTTTGATTTTATTTAATTATTCGCTAACTCGTCATGCCCCATTTTAAGTCATCATCGAGTTCTTCGATAGCATCGTAAAGATAAGATTCGACCTGCTCTTCTACTAAACCATCAGGTTCTTCAAAGAATGCGATATGGAAGATTGCATCACCTTCGTTTACCAGCGGTAATGTTTGCTGACCGATCACAATACCACTTTGTGGTGCAATAACTGTAGCTTGATTACTGCCTGCAGGATCACTGATGCTTGCAATTATTTGACCTTTCTCTACTTTTTCACCTAATGCAACATGTGAACGTAGCAGGCCATCAGAATCAGCACGTATCCAACGGGTTGCTTTTGGCACCATTGGCTCGATTATTTTTTTACTTCGGCTAGTACGCAACATTTCTAGATGTTGCATGACTTTTAATACCCCTTGTACACCAGAACCAACAGCGTGAGGATCAAGACGCAATGCTTCACCTGCTTCAAAGGTGATCACGGGAATATTAAATTCTTCGGCTGCGGCACGTAATGAGCCCTCACGAAGGCTTGCATCAACCACTACAGGAGAGCCAAATGCCATCGCCATTGCTTTCGCTTGTGGATTATCAAGGTTCGCGCGAATTTGTGGTAAGTTAGTACGGTAAATTGCTGCTGTATGTAAATCAACCACCTGTGTTGCACGGCGTACAACTTGATTAAAATAGTGATATGCCATGCGGCCTGCAATTGACCCCCGCTCAGCACCTGGGAAACAACGGTTGAGATCACGACGATCAGGTAAATAACGTGATTTATGAATAAAGCCAAATACGTTAACAACGGGTACGGCAATAATTGTCCCGTGAAGTTTTGATAAATCTATTTTTTCAATAACTTGACGGACAACTTCAATACCGTTGAGTTCATCACCATGAATGGCAGCATTGATTAATAATACTGGGCCTGGGTGTTTTCCATGCAGAATATCAACAGAGACTGATAAAGGGGAATGAGTATAAAGGCGAGCAATTTCAAGTTCGCAATTAGCATGGTTTCCAGGTTCAACCATTAGATTCGCAAATTCAAACGGAATATTTTTTGTGGCCATAGATACGTCCTGTATATGGGCTATTAGGATATGATGATTAATGTTTTCGCATTGAGATTGCGTTGTAACATCTTGAGAATAATCATTAAGTCCATTTTAAAACAGGAACAATATCACGTTTAATTGATTTTTAAGTAATATAAATGTATCAGAGTGTATCTAAAGTGGAAGGGAAATTGTTGTGGGTATGTTTAATAAAGGCATTACTGTGAGTCAGCAATGCCTTTATAGAGATTATTACGAATCTTTCGGCTCGTTGATAGCGACTTGAATATTACTTTCTTTAGTCGCTAACGGTTGTTGCATTAAACGATTATATTGTGCGACATCAAGTTCAAAGGCTTTCTTTTGTTGATGTGAAACTGATGCTGCTAATGGAATATTCGCCGTTAATGGATTTACAGGTTTACCTCGAACCAATAATTCATAATGAATATGAGGACCAGTAACGCGGCCCGTTCTACCAGATAAAGCAATTTCTTGGCCTCGTTTTACACGTTGACCGACTTTTACCAGAATACGACTATTATGCAGATAGCGGGTACTGTAATTAGCACTGTGCTTGATCACGACATAACGTCCCGCATAAGGGTGATTGATCACTCGTGTTACAACACCATCCCCCGTTGTTAATACTGGTGTGCCTGTTGGTGCTGCAAAATCAACCCCATTATGTGGCTGAACTCGTCCGGTAACCGGATGGCGACGATAAGGATTAAATTGTGAACTAATACGGAATCGTTTTGTGGTTGGATAACGTAAAAATGCTTGTTGTAAACTTTCACCATTTTGGTCATAAAAATTACCATCACTGCTTAAATAAGCCGAGAACTGTTGTTTATTGGTGTATAAGCGTACAGCTTGCAGTTCAGTATCACCACTTGCTTGATTGTTAACATATTTAGCTTTAATAACAACTTCAAAGCGATCACCTGCTTTTACGTCTCGTGTAAAATTTAACTTGTCTTTGAAGATAGCAATAATTTCATTTATTTCACTATAATTGAGACCTGCTTTTTTAGCGGAAAGGCTAAAACTGCCATAAATATTACCGTTGATAACTTTTTCGCGCCATATGCCCGGTAAAGTTATTTCTTTTACATTAAAGTCATTATTTTTCTCACGCGTATAGTTAATCATATGCGCAACATTAAATTGTAGTTGAACTTTATTTAACCGATGATCGCTATCTGTTACCCAAAATCGTAAAATATCATTTGGGCGTAAGTTATCAATTTGTAAGCTATTTAAATCAGCTGCCATGATCTCTTTCACATCAGCTTGCGGTAAGTTTAACTGCGCAAAAATCTCGCTGAGTGTGTCGCCACTTTTAACTTTGTATGAGTAAGTTGGTGGTAGCACAATATCTTTGATAACGGCACTCGGTGTTAGTGTTTTTAATACAACTTGAGGGGTTGTCAATGAAGGTAGTTGTACTTCTTTATGGTGGGTTGAAGATGTAGTGTTAATTGATAATACGGCAGCAGTCGTGATGATTGATAGCCCAAAGAGGCTAATAAGGCGGTAGTTTACAAAATTGGTTAGTACTGTCGTTTTAAACGTAGACATAATGCTCGTCAGTTCTTTTATTTTTAATGAGTGCGTTGCACTTGGTTTATTTGGCGAATAGGTATCAAAACATAGCTTTTCTGAACCTTAAATGAATTAATGCTGTGGACGCTATTTTTTACTTAATTTATCAATAATTACATCTATAAAGTATACAAATAATGAGTATAAGGTATTTTATCTTTCAAATATGCAGAAAAGGCAATTTCGCCCAGTTGATTGATGCAAAATTAGGCTGGGCGAAGATAGTATTTAGGGAAAGATAATATTTTATTATCTTAATAGTTATATTTGTCAGTTATGGCTTTGATAACTACTAGTGTGTTTTTTCTTAGGACGGAGTATGACCTCTTGTTGTTCTAAATGCGGATCTTTATGAGAATTGATCTGTAAATAGTTATTGGTATTGATTGAACTCACTACGTCGGTTTGAATTTTTTCTACGGCCGTTAATTGATGAGTGTGGTCGATATACTCAATCATATGTTGAGTCGTTAACGGTGGCTGCTTGGTGGTAGTTGGCATCGATGCTAATGCTGAGAATGAATGCAGTGTTAGTGATAATGCTAACGTTATTATTAATCGTTTCATGAAAAACCTCATGTTATTCAGAAAAGGTATTTAAACCTACGGCATCTGAATTGAGGGTGAGTTACTGATTCATTTATCATTCATGGCGTCAACATAACGGTTAGCATGATTTAAGTATAGAATAGGCGTTCTGTGATCATTAGAGTGAAGTTGTTATGACAGAATTAGCGCAAGAAATTAGCTTTATGCAACGAGCATTAGCATTATCACATCAAGCATTGCCAGGTTGTCGGCCTAATCCCCCAGTTGGATGCGTGCTAGTGCGAGATGGGAAAATTGTCAGTGAAGGTTTTACACAGTTGCCGGGGTGTCATCATGCAGAAGCGATGGCATTAGCAAATTATGGATTACCACTTAATGATGTGACAGCTTATGTTACTTTAGAACCATGCTCATTTGTTGGTCGTACACCATCTTGTGCGCATACATTAGTTGAAAAGGGAATAATGCGAGTTGTTGTGGCGACTCTTGATCCTGATCCAAGAAATAGTGGTAAAGGCATTGATGTATTAAAACAAGCGGGAATTAAAGTTAGTGTTGGTTTATGTGAGCAAGAGGTATTGGAATTTATATCGCCATACTTATTAAGTAAAATATAAAATTATAATATTACAAAAATAAATAAAAGCCGATTCAAATGGATAATATAATTATTACCACGATTAAATCGGCTTTTAAAATATCACAAATAAAAACGTAAACTTAAATAATTAATTATTTAGTTGAAGTTTTATGATGCTCACGAGATGACTCTTTATGATCATGTTCTTTAGTTTTGTGATGACGGTGTTCGTCATGTTCATGACGGTCGCCATGAGTTTGTTCTGGGTGTTTATGACCTACAGGATCACCACCGTGCTGAGTATGTGGATGGCTTTTTTCATGATCACGTACTTCATGATGGTCACGGTCATGTTTATGTTCTACTTCTTCACCGTAACGATGTTCCATCTTCACATGTTCAGCTTCAGCTGTATGTTGATGACCTTTTTGAGAACCTTGATGTTCTTGGCTATTGTGATGACTCATAATATTAATCCTTCAATAAACAGCGTTAATAATAAGTTGGTGTCTGTCTATGAAATTTAATTTACGCTTATTTTAATTTTGAACAATATACTTTTTTATAATCAAACATTTTATTTTTGATAATTGCTGAATAATAAAAATGGGTATAAGGAATTATAAATATTCATAATGTGTATGTTTGTTCATTTTTTCTTTCTTCCTTTCTCCTTCTAATACTTAGCCATATTCTCCATAAAGATGATTTTTTTAAAGTTGATATTTGTACTTTTTCATTATTTATTTTTGATTTGTTTTTGAGTGCATATTTTATTAATTCTAGCTGTCCCGTTTTATTAAATAATCGGCGATATAAATATAATCTACTTTCTGACCATGAGGATTTATGAACGGATAGGGCGAATAATAACCAATCTGGAAGTGGGTAAGATTGGTAATGGCTTTTTAATTTTTTTATGCATAGATAAATAATCGTCGAGATAAAAAACAAACAAAAAATAATAGACCAATAAGCGGTTAGCCACGAGATTAATGTATGTTTAACTCGTATCGTTTTCCCTTCTAATACTAATTTTTCAGATTGTTGTGTTGTGGTGTTCCAAAATGGAACCGTAACACTTGGCAATATTACTTCCCCACCAGTTTGTAGAATATAAGTTTCAGATTCTTTTCTAAGTGCGGTATGTTCGCCTCTATTGTTGATGTCTTTGAGTTGAATTGGATCGGTATAACGCAGAATGGCTTTATTTCGTGTAGCAGGGAGCAAAGGTGGCAATAGCATTGCTAGAGAATCGGGCACTTTTAATGTGATGGTTCGAGTTATTGCATCACCCACGGTTAATGTTGATGTTTCAATATCCACGTTAGTTTTTTGGGCTGTTGAAGCCTGCCAATCTTGGGTTAGTGCTGCTTCTGGTGCAATAATCCATTCATCTGGATGAGTCATGTTTGCTGTTGGGCGCTGAACTGAAAAACGATGTGGGGAGGTAAATAATACGCCTTGCACATTTTTCCCTGTAGCTACCGAAACGGTAATCTTGATTCCGATAGATGGCACGATAAATTGCCCTGATTGCTGAGCAAAAAGAGGAATCTCCCAACGTTGGTGCGACCAAGTTTGCTCATCTTCCATCTGGCTATAATTGGTTGCTTGTAAATTACGTTGTTGAGCAATAAGGTTTGGGATTGAAATGGTTTCAATTACGGTTCCATCAGTAAACCAACGAGGCGTCGCAATATCAATAGTCAGAATAACAGGTTGGTTAATAGCAATAACGGTTGGTCTTTTCTTATCTAAGTTTGTGCTTTCCGAGCTTAGCCAACTAGTAAGCGTAATTTTATTATTGTTTATCAATTCTTGCATTGTCGGTACTGGTTCTTCTTTGGCATAAAGAGAAAAACTGGTTACGAAAAGCATAAGTAAAAGGGATGCGTGTGCTCGGTGCATTATTCATTTCCTTTTTTAGAAAGCGTTTGTAAGTGGAATTTGTTTTGTAAAAAGTATTTAGGATCAGCTTCTACTCGACGTAACCACTTATCCGCTATTTTCTCATTAGCCAAGATTTGCTCTGCTGAGAGTGTTTGTTTCTTTATTTTTGATTGAAGAACTTGTTCATCGGCACCATCAGCGGTTTGAGGTTCGTTTTCTGGCAGTTCTTGCGATTGTTCAAGTTCACCTGTGTTGGCTTGGCTTTCACTTAAACGGTTAATCTCATCAATCATATTTTGTATCAGATTAAGGTTATGTTTAGCAGGCTTGTTGTTTGGATAGCGCTTCACAATGGAGCTAAGTAAATCCCGAGCAGCAATATACTCTCTCTGTCTGGCAAGTGAATTCGCGGTATTAAATAATAAAACCTCGATGTTCGAATCTTCTCTAGCCTCTTGGTGATTATTTGTTTGCTGGGTATTTTCTAATGCAGTTTGAAGATCAGGGATCCCTGCCATAAATGCGGCATAAGCTTGTTGATATTCTGCCGCATAATAAAATGCGACGCCTTTATGTAATGGGTCTTGATAATGCTGTGCTGCTTTAGCGTAGTTATTTTTATTGAAATACCATTGACCTTGTTGGTCTGGGGTTAACCATAAATCCATCCACCATTGTGTGGTCTTTTCCCATAAGTTCAATGTTGTTACTTGTTGTGAAGGGCTGCTTGTAGATTTACTAGACACCATTTTTGCCATACTCATTGGTGAATAAAGACTAATACTGCTGACTAATACAAAAGCCATACACCATTGAACTAACCATCCACGTCTAAACCATAACGACATTAACAACAGAACGGGAATGAGCAGGTAATAACCAAGATCTTCCCACGGCATTACAGAGTTATTACTTAACTGCATATGACGTTTTATTTGATTATTTAGCCAAGTCACATCGCTGTTATCAATGCTCAATTGAGTGATTTTTCCATGGCTCAATCGACTTAACTCGTTAAGAGAGTCAATATTGAGGGGGAAATTACTTGGTCTATTGGTGTCACCTACCGCAAGAATGAGCAGTTGATTAGAAGAATGAGTAAAATAGTCTTTGAACCCTTGATTATCTTTTGTTGTTACGCTATCGGTTATTAATATAACGGTGCCAGAAGTATTGGATTGGGAAGAAGATAATTGCTTCAATTGTTGCTTTATTAATGGCAGTGTTTTGTATGCGGATTTTCCTTCAATTGGCATTATTTCAGGACTTATCGCAGCAAGATAAGGCACAAAAACAGCAGAATCCTGCGTTAATGGCATCGCAAGGTGTGCGGTGCCTGAATAGACGATTAGGCCTGTTTTTCCGCCTTCTCGTAGGGTTAATAAATCCTGTATTTTTTGTTTTGCTCTTGATAAACGGCTTGGTACAACATCTTTTTCAAGCATTGAAGTGCTAGCATCTAAAACAATCAATAAAGGCGCTTTATCTTCACCAAATGGAGACGGTTCTTTTTGCCATGTAGGACCCGCACAAATAATAATAGTAAAGCTCATAACAACGGTTAATAGTTTTAGAGGTAGCTGTTTTTTCCAACCGTCATCACCGATTAATAATGCGTTTTGCAAATGTGGTGGCAGTTGATTCTGTCGGCTACTTAATGTGTCTTGTCGCCATTTTAGGTAAATAATTACAGCTAATGGCAACAATGACACTAGCCATAATGGGCGAATGAAATGAAATTGAGTGATTATTTGGCTGAGCAAAGGCCAACGGGTTAATTGCAGATCAAGCATGGCGATCTCCTTTGGATTGAACGTGAGTTTGCCATGTGCGTTTACACGATATAAATCCAAAGAAGAACAGGTGCAATAACAAGAGCAACATCATAGGATATTGATGAATACTTTGTTTGGGTCTGTAAGTTGTACTTTGATAAAGCTGAGGCTCTAATTTACCAATTTCACGGTATGCGTTGATTAATTCATCTTTGTTCAGTGCCTGAAATGCCTGACCGCCAGATGCATTAGCAACAGTATTAATAGTATCCATATCAAGGGCTTGCTCTCCTATAGTTTGTGGGTCTCCAACAGCTACCATATGAAGTCGAACGCCTTTTGCTTTTGCAACTTTTGCTGCATCAAGTGGAGGAACGTAACTGTCTGTATCATTACCATCGGTGAGGATGATCGCAACTTTCTCACGAGGTGCGTTGTGTATAAGTTGTTGTGGGATATCACTGTCTTCAAAGCGCTTTATGGTTAAGCCAATCGCATCACCAAGGTGAGTACTTTGACCTGCCATTTCTACACGGGTTTGATTAAGTAAATCGAGCCAAACATCGTGATCGGCGGTAAATGGTGTTTGCACAAAAGCAGCATCACCAAACAGAATTAAACCAAGGCGATCACCTTTACGTGTTTCTGCGAATTCAGTTAGAACTTCTTTCACGGCATCCAGTCTGCTGATCTTTTTGCCATTTTTTGAAGTGAAGTCTTTTTCTGCCATTGAGCCTGATAAATCGACCACGACCATGACATCTCGTCCAATTTGCTCGCGTGTTTGAGGTGCACCTAATAGTGTTGGTTTGGTTAATGCGATTAGGATGAGTAACCATGAGAGAATTAATAGTCCTCGTTGCCACTTTGTTGGTGTTAGACGACTTGCTCCATCAGAGATTGGAATGTTGAGAGCATCAATCAATACCGGAAAGAAAGGGACTTTAATAGCTTGTTGCTTTGTTCTATAAGACGGTGCAATACGTGAAATCAATAAAGGGAGTGGTAATAGCCATAACCACATTGGATACACTAATTCGATATTAGAAAGTGAAACATTAATCATGATTTTTCACTCCATCATTATTTTGAGTGTTGTTAACCACTGAATGGTGACTAATCCAGTCTTTAAATTGATTAATTAGAACAATAACTTGCTCAGGGACGAGGGTGCATTCCGCTTCTGGTTGCCAGATCTCGTTAAAAGCGCGTTTGGTTAATACGGAATGAAAATGAATGCAGTTATTGGTTTTTGTTGATATTAAGAACAGTAATAAGTCGTCTCCTGATTTTGAGGCATTCTTAGGGTCTAAATAAATAGCCACTGATTTTATTAAATAAAACAGTTCACATATTGCTTGATAGGGTCGTTCGCTATTGATGACATCAAGTGCTTGAAGGGCTTGTCGACGATAACGGTTGGCGTGGTAGTGCTTTACTGCACGATAAATTAAAAATATGGTTAGTGCCGCTAATAAGAAAAAGAGTATTTTCCAACCCATTGTTTGAGGTTGCCATGAAATCGAATTTGGTACGGATATATCAATGAGTCCTTTTAAAACATAAGAACTTGGGGGAGTATGAGTTGTCATTATTTACTTCTCAACAAGTGACAAAACTGAGCAATGTGAGTTCCAGAAGTGGAAACATCCATAAAAGGTAACCCTTTCATCGCCATTAAATGACGTAACGTATCGCAACGTTTTTGGTTATGGTTCTCAAGGCTTTGGTTTACTTTTACGCCGTCTCTTTTTTTGTCTAAATTGATTTGATGTGTCCCATTACTCAGCACCCATTTTGATGTTGAGCTGACATCTAATGATTTTTCCATCGGATCACTGATTAAAATGCTTAATACATCATTATTTTTCTGAAGATGTTTCAGTAATAAGGTGTCTTTTTCACTCATGCTCATCCAATCGCTAAAGATAATAATGACGCTGTCTTTGAGCTTTCTTCGATTAAGATCATGAAGGGCATCAGATAAAGAAATAGGGTGGGGATGATTTGTTTCTGCGCTTAATTGCTGGTTAGCGAAAGCGAGCTGTTTGAGATAATGTAATATATCAGCTTGACTGCGTTTTGGTGACATCCATTGTGTATTGTCGTCTTTAATTAGAAACAGTCCCACACGATCACTTTCTTTAATTACACGCCATGCACATAAGCTCGCAAGCTCTGCTGCAACAACAGATTTCATGGTATTAACGGAAGAGAAAAACATGGTTGAACGCTGATCAACACAAAGAACAATATTGTGATCTTTTTCTTCTGTATACGATCTTACATGAGGCTTACCTGTTCTTAAGGTGACCTTCCAATCGAGGTTGCGAATATCATCACCGATGTGATAATGGCGCAGTTCTTCAAAGTTTAACCCTCTACCCCGATAGCCAGATAAGTGACGACCAGAGAGTAAACGGCTGGTTTTTAAATGAGGAAATAACGAGAATCCATTGATATGAGCTTGCAGTTTAACAAGCTGAGAGTGTTCGCAATGGATCCTAGGATCTATAGTTTTATTTAATGAGTTTTTTTTTATTAAATCCATCAGGATTAACCAATAGCAACGGTGTTTAAGAGTATTGCCACAATATCTTGTGTGGATATTCCATCTGCTAGAGCGTCATAGCTTAAGCTAATACGGTGGCCTAACACAGAATGAGCAACCGCTCTAATATCATCGGGAAGTACATGTTCTCTGTTTTCTAACCAAGCGTGGGCACGAGCGCATTTGTCTAATGCGATAGAAGCTCGAGGGCTAGCGCCAACGTCTATCCATTGTGATAATTGAGTCTGTGGATAACGTTCGGGGTGACGAGTTGCCATGACTAAAGCGACGATATAGTTTTCTGCAATGTCAGTAACATGTATCAAAGGCAGCTCTTTTCGTCCTTCTAAAATAGCTCTTGGATCAATCGTTACGGTTTCTTTTTGTAATTGATTTGCTTGCTCGCTTTCTTCATAGCGAACTAAACGAATGATTTCTTTTTCGGCTTCATCATCGGGATAACTTACACTTACTTTCATCATAAAGCGGTCCATTTGTGCTTCTGGTAATGGGTAAGTTCCTTCTTGCTCTACTGAGTTTTGTGTTGCGAGTACCATAAAGAGTTCAGGCAAGGTATGGGTGGTATCACTGACTGTGATAGTGCCTTCAGCCATGGCTTCGAGTAATGCTGCTTGTACCTTTGCTGGAGCACGGTTTATTTCATCGGCCAAAACGATGCTGTTAAAAATAGGACCAGCTTGAAAATGCAATTGAGGTTTGCCATTTATCTCTTGATAAACCTCAGTACCCGTTACATCAGAAGGCAGTAAATCTGGAGTAAATTGAATTCGACCAAACGACGCATTTAATGCATTCGCTAGCGTTTTAATTGAACGTGTTTTTGCCGTTCCTGGTAAGCCTTCAAGTAGGACATGACCATTGGTTAATAAACCGATAATCAGAGATTTAACGACATGAGGTTGGCCAACAACCGATTGGTTTACATGATTAATTAATTTGGCAACCGCATCTTGGGCTTTGTGCATAGTGACTCCAGAAGTATTCATATATTTATTGGTTAAGTGTGTCTTGCTGTTTTTTTAATAAAACAGATAATCCGGTAAGCATAGGGAGGCTTTCATCGAAGAAGGCGCGAATGCCACAGCACAAATAGTTCAATCCAAGTTCACCATCTGGAGATTTTATTAGTCGGTTTTTAGGACACTCTCCCCAACATAAATTTAAGTATGGGCAGGCTTTGCAGTAAGCAGGAAGACTGTCTCTTTTCGCCATTCCAAAACCATGTTGTCGGATTGAAAAAGCAAATTCGTTTAAGCCACGTTCGTTAATATTGCCTAACTTGTATTCAGGGTAGACGTAGTGATCACAGCTAAATACATCACCATTGTGCTCCATTGCTAGGCCTTTACCGCAGAACTCGGCAGTCACACACAGTTGAGATTCTTTACCCATTACTTGAGCAACTGCGGTTTCAAATAGGTTTACTAATACACGCCCTAAGTCGTTGTTTACCCATTCAATGAATACTGTATTTAAAAAGTAGCCCCAGTCATCTGGATCGACAGACCAATCAGTGACGATTGACATTGGGTGTCCGGGTTTAGCTAGCTCACTCCCTTTGTTGGGTATCATTGATTCGTTCCAAAACTGAGGGGCAGTAGTGGCAAAATCTTTGGCTTCAACACAAGGCGTGAATTGAATGTAAGTGGCACCAAGCTCTTTTGTTAAGAATCGATAAACCTCGAGTGGGTGTTTTACGTTATGGCGATTGACGACAACAAGAGCATTAAAAGGAACTTGATAATTTTGCAGGCGCTCAACCGCTGCCATTACTAAATGAAAAGTAGGTTTACCGCTACGAGTCACGCGATACTTATCGTGCAGATCTCTTGGCCCATCAATCGATAAACCAACAAGAAATCCATTATCTTTTAAAAATTGGCACCACTCGTCATTCAATAAAATGCCATTGGTTTGTAAATCGTTTTCAATTTTTACGCCTTTTGGGCAGTGCTTTTGTTGCAGTTGAACGACTTTTCTGAAGTAATCGACACCCAATAAGGTTGGTTCTCCTCCTTGCCATGAAAATATAATCTCGTTGCCATCTTGACTCTCAATATAACTTTTTATAAAGGCTTCTAAGGTTGCATCATCCATTACGGGTTGCTTTGGTTGGTGAAGCAACTCATCCTTATGAAGGTAAAAGCAATATTGGCAATCAAGGTTACATTTTGAACCGCCAGGTTTAGACATTACATGAAAGCGACGTTGATATGCAGGCACCTCACTGTGATCTTTTTCTGCTGTTTTTAGTGGAATAACATCTAACTGTGTTGTTTCTTTCATTGAGTTTTTTTTCATATGGGAAGCCATAATTTGATAAATTTTAAAGGAAATAATAGGGATATCAGAAAGTGATATCCCTATAGGTTAACCAGTGAGAGTGTTATTTCACTTCAACAACAAATGCAGGTGGATCTTGACGCACAGGGAAGTCTTTAAATGTATTCAACATTTTTTGACCTTGAGGTAGAGCCACACCAGTGATTAGGAACTGACGGTCGTAGAACCAAGGACCATAGAACATACTTGTATCGCCGCGTTCGTATGGATCCATTTTCAAATCAAACAATTTTGGTGTGCGTAACATAGTGAATGGACGTTCCCACATTTCCCAGCCAGTCTCGTGCTCTTGGATTGCAAAGTGGAACTTCCAACGCTCATAACGCATTGCAAGTAAGTCGCCATTATCACTCCAGTAGAAGAAGTCTTTACGAGCACTAGGGCCTTTTCCTGTAAGAACTGCTGTTTGATCATAACCATCTAAATGAACTTTATAAGATTTCCCTTGAGCTTTAGTGCCTTCAAGTAAATCTTGTTTTACGTGGTTATTACCGGCTGCGGTAAGAAGTGTTGGGAACCAATCTTCGTGAGAAAAGATGCCATTGATTACCGTTCCAGGTTTGATATGACCAGGCCATTTAACCATTGCTGGCACACGGAATCCGCCTTCCCAACCTGTATTTTTCTCACTACGGAATGGCGTCATACCCGCATCTGGCCATGTATTAATCATTGGGCCATTATCTGTGGTATATACGACAATCGTGTTGTCATCTATTTTTAATTTTTTTATTTCAGCAAGGATTTCACCAACCATGTTGTCGTGTTCAACCATGCCGTCAGCATAATCCCCTAAGCCTGTTTTCTTTTGAGATTTAGGGTCTAAATGTGTGCGGTTATGCATACGAGTTGTATTGATCCAAGTGAAGAAAGGTTTGTCTGCTTTCACTTGCTTTTCCATGAAATCGAAGGCAGCTCCAACGAACTCTTGGTCAACTGTTTCCATACGTTTTTTGGTTAATGGACCTGTATCTTGAATTTTTCCATCAGCGCTTGATTTAATCACTCCGCGAGGGCCAAAGTTTTTACGGAATTCAGGATCTTTAGGGTAGTCAATATTCTCTGGTTGCTCTTCTGCGTTAAGGTGGTAAAGGTTACCGAAGAACTCATCAAAGCCATGATTAGTTGGCAAGAATTCGTCTTTATCACCTAAATGGTTTTTACCAAATTGACCAGTAGCGTAACCGAGTGTTTTTAGCATGGTTGCCATTGTTGGATCTTTTTCACTGATACCAAATGGAGAACCAGGGATCCCTACTTTTGATAGGCCAGTACGTTTTGGCATTTGCCCTGTGATGAAGGCAGAACGACCTGCTGTTGAGCTTTGTTGACCGTAGTAGTCAGTAAACTTTGCACCTTCATTAGCAATACTGTCGATATTTGGTGTTGTATAACCCATCATACCGTCAGTATATGTACTTAGATTTGAGATACCGATGTCATCACCAAAGATAACAACAATATTAGGTTGGTCGGCTGCGTGAGCAACTGCTGAAGCTGCGCCAAGTGCAAGAGTGCAAGCATTTAGCATAAATTTCTTGGTATCTATTTTGTTTGAAATCATAAAATATCCGTAGGGTAGGGAGTCTTTGATCTTTTAAATAACTCAGTGCACAATAAATATAACAGTGGTTAAGTTTTGATAAATAAGCTCAAACAACAGCATTACCAAAGTTTCATTTATGAATGGTGGTTGTTTCGTGGGAATTTAAAAGGAAGTAAAAATGGATTTAAATTTGATTCGTACATTTATGGCAGTATATCAATGCCAATCTTACACAAAAGCGGCGGAATCACTTGAACTTACTCAGCCCGCTGTTAGTGCCGCAATTAAACGGTTAGAGATAGAGATTGAGAAACAATTATTTATTAAAAAAGGACGAGGAATTAAAGCAACCTCAAAAGCCGATACTTTAGCTCGTCGATTCCAACTTGCGTTAGATACTATTGAAAGTGCGGTTAATGATAAAAATACATTATCTGTTTATTGTGCAGAAATTATTCTGCATTCTCTTATCGGTTTAGAATCAATTGATTTTGTAGAATCACCTTGTAGCCAAGCAACGATTTTTCAGCATTTAAGAGAACAGAAAGTTGATCTAGTATTAGATACAGTAACACTAAAAGATCCGTCATTTATGATAGAAGAAGTGTATACCGAGCCTGCAGTAGTTGTTTGTTCAAAATATCATCCTCGCATTCAAAATGAATTAACAAAAGAAATATATTATCGTGAATCACACCTATTATATTCAGGACGTTGGCAGGGGTTAAATGGATTTGAGCAAATGGCGGAAGAGCCGATTGAAGAGAGGAAGATAACCTTAATTGCATCTTCTATTGCTAGTGTTGCGTTGTTCGCTTCCAATAGTGAAAGCTTAGGGCTTATTTCATATTCTTTTGCTAAAAGGTGGGAGAGAAAATTAGATCTTGCAATTTATCCATGCCCTATAAAATTAAAAAATATTGAGTACAAATTTATTTACCATAAACGCTATCTTAATGATCCTCAACATAAAAAAATTAGGGATGAAATTAAATGTAGAATTGCAAGCTTTTACATTGATTAAGATGTTAATTACTTATTATTGAATAAATAAATATTGAATAAATAAAATACTCATAAAAAATGGCCTAACCTTCGTTAGACCATTTTTAGATTTGTTATTTAAGAACAATAAATACGGTTCTTATTAACGATTAACTTATGCTAATAGTTCTTTAGCATTGTTAACGATGTTTTCAACAGTAAAGCCGAATATTTTAAATAGCTCTTCAGCAGGTGCTGATTCGCCAAATGTTGTCATACCGATGATGCGACCGTTAAGACCTACATACTTGTACCAGAAATCAGCAATACCCGCTTCGATAGCGATACGTGCTGTAACATCTGCTGGTAAAACACTTTCACGGTAAGCGACATCTTGCTTATCGAACAAGTCAGTAGCAGGCATAGAAACTAGACGTACTTGACGACCAGCTGCTGTTAGTTCGGCGTATGCTTCTGCTGCGATACCCACTTCAGAACCGGTAGCGATCAAGATTAGCTCTGGCTTACCAGCACAATCTTTAAGAATGTAACCACCCTTAACGATGTTAGCTACTTGCTCTGCAGTACGATCTTGTTGAGTTAGGTTTTGACGAGAGAAGATTAAAGATGTTGGACCATCTTTACGCTCAATCGCGTATTTCCAAGAAACAGCAGATTCAACTTGGTCACATGGACGCCATGTGCTCATGTTTGGTGTTAGACGTAGCGATGATACTTGCTCAACTGGTTGGTGAGTTGGACCATCTTCGCCTAGGCCGATTGAATCGTGTGTGTACACTTGAATGTTCTGAACTTTCATCAGAGCAGCCATGCGTAGTGCGTTACGTGCGTATTCCATAAACATTAGGAATGTTGCGCCGTAAGGAACGAAACCACCGTGTAGTGCCATACCGTTGATGATTGCAGTCATACCAAATTCACGAACACCGTAGTGAATGTAGTTGCCTGAAGCATCTGTTGGTGTGATTGACTTAGAACCAGACCACATGGTTAGGTTTGAAGGCGCTAGGTCAGCAGAACCGCCCATGAATTCAGGTAATAGTTTACCAAATGCTTCAAGTGCGTTTTGAGAGGCTTTACGTGATGCAATGTTAGCTGGGTTTGCTTGCAGATCAGCAATAACTTTGCTTGTTTCAGCTTCCCAGTTAGCAGGTAAATCACCGTTCATACGACGAGTAAATTCAGCCGCTAGTTCAGGGAATGCTGCAGTGTATGCTGCAAACTTCTCGTTCCAAGATGCTTGCTTCGCTTGACCTGCTTCTTTTGCATCCCACTCAGCGTAGATGTCTGCTGGGATTTCAAATGGACCGTGGTTCCAACCAAGGAATTCACGTGCTGCTTTGATTTCTTCAGCGCCTAGTGGAGCACCGTGACAGTCGTGAGAACCCGCTTTGTTTGGTGAACCAAAGCCGATGATTGTTTTACAACAGATCAAAGTAGGCTTAGCTGTTTCAGCTTTTGCTTCTTCAATAGCGGCATTGATTGCTGCTGCATCGTGGCCATCAACGCTACGAATTACGTGCCAGCCGTAAGCTTCAAAACGCTTAGCTGTATCGTCAGCGAACCAACCTTCAACTTCGCCATCGATAGAGATACCGTTGTCATCCCAGAAAGCAACTAGCTTACCAAGACCTAGCGTACCTGCTAGAGAACATGCTTCGTGAGAGATACCTTCCATCATACAACCGTCGCCCATGAAAGCGTAAGTGTTGTGGTTGACGATATCATGACCTTCACGGTTGAATTGTGCAGCCATTGCTTTTTCAGCAAGTGCCATACCAACAGCGTTAGTAATACCTTGGCCTAGAGGACCTGTGGTTGTTTCAACGCCTGGTGCGTAACCGTATTCTGGGTGACCAGGTGTTTTTGAATGCAGTTGACGGAAGTTTTTAAGATCGTCAATTGATAGGTCATAACCTGTTAGGTGAAGTAGAGAGTAAATAAGCATAGAACCGTGGCCGTTTGATAATACAAAACGGTCGCGATCAGCCCATTTAGGATCTTGTGGGTTATGGTCCATATGACCACGCCAAAGAACTTCTGCGATATCAGCCATACCCATAGGTGCGCCTGGGTGACCTGAATTTGCTTGTTGTACACCGTCCATGCTTAGAGCACGAATAGCGTTAGCTAACATTTTATGTTCCATAGTGTTTCCACCAAAATATTAAGTAAATTTTAAATTAAGAAAGCGGCTCTAGGAGCCGCTTTCTGAAATAGTGCTTAGTAATTAAAGACGATCTGCGATCATAGTCTCTAGTTTACCTTGGTCTACTGCGAAGTTACGAATACCTTCAGCTAGTTTCTCAACAGCCATTGCTTCTTGGTTGTGATCCCATAGGAATTCAGCGTGAGTCATTGCAGCTGGACGTGCTTTTTGCTCAGTTGCTGGAAGCAGTTTCTGCTCAACAACACCTGTTGCATCTTCAAGTTCTTGAAGAAGTTGTGGGCTGATAGTTAGACGGTCACAACCTGCTAGCTCTAGGATCTCACCAATGCTACGGAAGCTTGCGCCCATAACTACTGTATTGTAACCGTGTTCTTTGTAGTAGTTGTAGATATTAGTTACAGAGATAACGCCTGGATCTTCTTGCGCTTCAAAGCTACGACCTTCTTTCGCTTTGTACCAATCCATAATACGACCAACGAATGGTGAAATTAGGAATACGCCAGCTTCAGCACATGCACGTGCTTGAGCGAAAGAGAATAGAAGAGTTAAGTTACAGTTGATGCCTTCTTTTTCAAGAATCTCAGCTGCACGAATACCTTCCCAAGTAGACGCAAGTTTGATCAGAATACGATCGTTGCTGATGCCAGCATCGTTGTAAAGTTTGATTAGGTGACGAGCTTTAATTACGCTGCCTTCAGTATCGAAAGAAAGACGTGCGTCAACTTCAGTTGAGATACGACCAGGAACAACGTTTAGGATTTCTTTACCAATGTTTACTGCAAGCATGTCGCAAGTATCTTGGATTTGCTGTGCCTTGTCATTGCTTTGTGCTTTTGCATAAGCAATAGATTGGTCAATTAAAGGTGCGTACTCAGCAATTTGTGCTGCTTTTAAGATCAATGATGGATTTGTTGTCGCATCTTCAGGCTGGTATTTGCTGATATCTTTGATATCACCAGTGTCAGCAACAACAGTAGTTAGTGCGCGTAGTTGTTCTAATTTTGTGCTCATATCTATCGACCTTATGTATAGGGCTTATGTCATGATGGCATTAGTTATAGCCTTAAATGTCATCATGTTCAAAAGAATTAATACTTACTCTAAGCACATCAATGATGATCATTAATCCACGAAGTGAACATATGGACTGCGCTGGAGCATTTGATGGATTGATAATTGTCTTTTTCGGCTTTGTTGTCAATTCAAAATAGGAATAAATCATATTCAGATCGCAATAAAAGCCATTAAAAATTATATTTATGCTTTTGTTAGAAGTAAAAAGTATTTTTTTATTTTTTATAGCGTGAGCATTTGATCTTATATTTGAACATTTGTATTGTTTGATGATGGTTAAAAGTTATTTTTTTATTAAATAATGCGTGTTAAATGTTAATCAATATCAATAAATAGAAGCTAATGGATACATGAAAAGTCATTTTTAGTATCTTTTGCGGTTGGCACTTGTGAGAACGTTAGGGATTTAATTCGACTTAGAATGAAATAGATATTAGCACTGTTAACGTGAGGGGTTGTTAAGTGATAATAAGAAAAGAAAGCTTAAATGGCTAAATAGCAGATATAAAAAATGCCGACCATAGTCAGCATTTTTATTATTTATCAATAGGGATAAATTATAAAGCTACAACGTTTGCAGCTTGTAGACCTTTTTGACCTTGTTCTACTTCAAAAGACATTTTTTGACCTTCAGCCAATGTCTTGAAGCTTTCAGAAGCGATAGCACGGAAGTGAACGAATACGTCAGCACCACCGTTGTCTTGAGTAATGAAACCAAAACCTTTCTCTTCGTTAAACCATTTTACTAAACCAGTTGATGTATTAGACATGTGATGTCCCTTATATAGATGATTAATTAACCGCTAAAATGCGATGTATTAAGTGGTTAAATTATTAATGTTACTGCCAAAACAAGGGAAACACTGAAGTACAAAACGATAACGTTGTTGTAGTTGAAGGTTTAACTGTGACTTGGTGCTGCATTTAATAACGTTCTGAACAACAGAACGAGACAGATAATATCAGTTGTACGTTTTTTGTATAATGACTTTGTTGGGTAGCTAAAAAAACCAATAAATAGTTTATTGGCCTTTTATAGCTTATATTTTAAAATTTAGTTATTGTTACTGGAGTAAGTCAATTACTTGGCTTTGCATTTGGTTTGACTGTCCAAGCATTGCTTGTGATGCTGAACTTAGCACTTTTTCTTTTGCTAATTGCATTGTTGTTTGAGCATAATCTGTATCTTGAATGTTACTTAATGATGCATCAGTACTATTTTTAACATTTTGTAGGTTATTTGAGGCAAATATTAAACGTTTCTGAGATGCACCAAGATGAGATCGTTGTTCTATTGCAGTATCAAGGGCAGCTTTAAGCGTAGAAAGCGTTTTATCTAAATTGTTTGAGTCCGTCAATGAAACACCTTCAAGTTTTAAGCCTTTAGCGCTTAAGTTTACAGTATGAAGATTAATATTATCGTAGCTATTACCTGAGCTCCCAATATTAATAATAAGATTATTAAAACCTCGCTCACCGGGAGTTGATATTGCTTTCCCTAAACCTAATATTGAAGCGGCTGAACCGTTAATTGAATCAATTTTTGCTGCGCCAATTTTTATACCATCGACTGGATTAATTAAGTTAATTTCTAAAAGTCCTTCAGAATTAATTGTGGCATTTGCAGCTACATCTTTATCTAAACCTGTAAATTTAGTATTGATTGCACTATTAATTGTCCCAATAATTTGATTTGCAGATAATGCTTGAGTACCGAATTGCACTTTAATTTTTTCTGAGCTGCTCCCCCCAAGAGTAGGAGGCGTAGCGGTCGTCATTGGCGTAGTTAATATAGTAAAATTTAATTCATTATTGGTGGCCGTAAAAGTTATCCCTTTTGATATATCTTTATTAAATAGAGCTTTCCCAGCAGTATTACCTGCATTATTGAGTAATGAAATGCCATTATAATTCGTTGAATTAGCGTTACGATCTAATTCATTGGCTAGAACGCCAAATTCTTCATTCATCATATCGCGATCTTGAGCAGAATAAGCATCATTTTTACTCATTTCAGTCAATTTAGTCATACGCTGAAGAAGGGTTTCTGTTTCTTTTATTATGCTATCCATGGTTTTAATTAAGTTAATGCCGATATTGGCATTAGTTACGGCTGTATCAAGAGAGTTAGATTGAAGTTGCATGCGTGATGCCATAGCACTACCTGCAACATCATCAGCTGCATTATTAATACGATTTCCTGTTGATAGTTCGTTCATTGCTTTTGCAATTCCAGTTTGAGCTTGATCTACTTGGTTTATAGCCTTACGTGATGCTGAATTATAGTTGATGCTTAACATATTAAATTTTCATTGATATTTAAATTATTTTATTTATCGGTAAAATTATTAATTATTTAAATTCTTTTAAAGAATATTTTTATTTATCTTTCAAGTTAAATTAGTATCGTTAATCGATTTAGTTCTATTGTAGAACTCTTTTTTTAGTTAAAAGATGCATGGTGGATTAACGGATAAATACTAATAATTGGTATGGTAATCAATAAAAAATAATATTATTTTTACATTTCATCGGTATTGTTAATAGTTAATTTAAGTTTTTTATGCCATATTCTATGGAAATTATTTATTTTATGTAATGTGTGATTATTTATAAATGTTTAGTCTATTATAAATTTGGACTGTTTATTAATGATTCTATAGTGATTATCATACTTATTTTTGGCTACAGGCACGACTTAATAGTTTAAATGTTAAATTATTTAATGATATCTATATTAATTACTTATGGATTGGTGTAAGCTTAAAATTAAGCTAGCAGGAAAAAATAAATGTTTGTAGTATTTTTTCTATTATTGATAATAATGGCGTTAAAATTATTTTTATTGCTATTAATTAAGGGGCGGTATGTGGATTTGAAATTTTATCGAGTAGAAAGAAAGTTTGTTTTATAAAATTTTTAAAATGGATGTGTTATTGAATATTTTATAAAAGATTTAGCTTGATTGATTTTTTATCGCACCTATTATTCATTAATAAAATAATGGATAAAAATATCTATAATATATATTTTTGAATGGTGTAGTTATACCGTTTATTCCTCAAACAGTATTAATCTATAATACTTAAACCTGACTGCATAACAACATCGTCACTGTAATAACTGCTCTAACGTCATTGGTGAGGACATTAAGCCCAGGGTTTGCGCAGGGGTTATTCCCTCTTTATTTTGATGACAAAGGTTATGCCAAGCTCGATAAATATCCAATAATGGTAATAAGCTCGCAGGACGTAGTTTACGTCGTGGTTCATTAACCATATGGTTAAATTGATTATAAAATCGTTGTTGATAAGCCGTTGCTGCACGGTGAGTGGCAATTGTTAACCAGCGTTGTTGATCTTTTTTATTACCACCAAGATGACAAATACCTTTATTACCGCTCTTATTACGACTAAATGCCCACCGATCTCGCCACCATCCCATTAATACGATATCAATTTTTTCAGCATGTTGTCCGTGTTGCCATTGCTGATCTTCAACCACGTAAAACGGGTCAATGGTATGGTTATTAACTCGATCAATAAATACTGATAGACACGCTGAACGTAGTAACGTTTCTTGTGGCATAAATACTGCTAAAGTTGGCGTGTTTTGATTGATCAACTCATGTAAATATAAAAAGTGGCTATAGACTGTATATTGAGGACGAATTAGACAGCCTTTGGTTGGATAATTAATACTGACCTGACCACTGAGTGGGTTCTCCATATTGTTACGCGCTAAAATTTGGCGATAAGTGGTATCAATATGGGCTAGTAAGCCTTGTGATAATGGTGGCGTAATTGGTGGATAAAGGTGGTTATGAGGACTAATAAAGCGGGTTCCATTATAATAGGCGTTATGATGAGTGACAGACGTGGTTGCAGGCTGTGTTTGGTAATTAACGTGTTGGCTCATTACATAACCAGAATGAACCTCTGCTGTGGCTATCCATAATACGCCATTATTACTGTGAGGTTGTAATGGTGTCAGATCTGTCGCAAGTTGGCGAGGCTGTGATTGTTTACCTAAACGGGCATCAAAAATAGTTAATTGATGACGGCAACGCGCCGCAATATTATTCAATTGATCATAAAACGTTTTTGGGTTCATCACTAGACGTCGACAAATTTCCCGTACGGTATAACCAGTAAACAAATACGCTAATAATTTTTGTTGTAATTGATTTTTATGATTACTGTTTGACCATGGATCAACAAAAGTATGCAGGCAAGCTCGACAGCGGTAACGTTGGCGTTCACCACTAAAGCCAAAGGCATGATAATGCTGACGATAGGTGAGAACAGGTAAGCCATAATGCGGGCATTGCTGATTTGAACAGGCAGCTAAGCCACTGTTTTGTTGTTGCTTTAAACGCTGTTTTTCCGCGACAACATCGTGGTTATTGATGACTGGCGGAAACGCTCCACATTCACGGCAGATAAGTACTGGGCGTTGAAGATTATTATTTTGTAGCACATATAAATTAGGATCGGTTCGATTAAAATTAGCACAGGCGACGGTTTTGCAATAATTAAATTGAAGATTATCGCAAGCTGGTGGTAACTGATCTAGCGTCGTGGGAAGTGAGGGTGAAGTCATAGATCATTGCCTAGTTGCGATTTAATAATAGGTGATTATACCCAAGTGAAATATTGATATAGAGATATCGTTAACATATCAATGTTATCAAATAGATTAAATATTAACAGGTATAAAAAAAGTGGAAATATATCTAAAAGATATGCTTTCCACTTTTTTGAATCTTTATTATAGATGGCCTACGACCACCATAAAAGATTATAGATTGATTGCTGTTTCTAGTGCTACGTTCATCATTTCATTAAATGAATGTTGACGTGCTTCTGCACTTAATTTCTCACCACGTTTGATGTGATCAGAAACCGTTAGAATAGTCAGTGCCTTAGCACCAAGTTCTGCTGCAACACCGTAGATGCCCGCCGCTTCCATGTCGACACCTAGAATGCCGAGCTTTTCCATCTTATCGAACAGACCAACTTCTGGGCTGTAGAAGAGATCTGCTGAGAATACGTTACCGACACGAACAGCAACATTTTGTGCACGTGCTTGGTTTACCGCTGTTTCTAATAAATGGTAATCAGCAATTGCTGCGAAATCGTGGTTAGCAAAACGGATACGGTTAACTTTAGAGTCAGTTGACGCACCCATTGCAATGATAACGTCCATTAACTTAACGTCATCATGAACAGCACCACAGCTACCAATACGGATGATGTTTTTAACACCAAAATCTTTGATTAGTTCATGTACATAAATAGAGCATGATGGAATACCCATACCATGACCCATTACTGATACAGGTTGACCCTTATAAGTACCAGTGAAACCGTACATACCACGTACATCACATACACGTTTTACATCTTCTAGGTAAGTTTCTGCAATAAACTGCGCACGTAGTGGATCACCTGGCATTAAAATTGTTTCTGCAAAATCGCCAACTTCGGCATTGATATGTGGAGTAGCCATGAAGAGCTCCTAGGTTTATGAGTTATTCAGAAGCAAAGGTTATGCTTCAATTTATGGTCGTAGTTTATGGAATAAGATATTGAGTTCTTGAGATCTAAGTCACAAAATTAAGGCTATTTAATCGAATTTTTGATATTGATTACCAAATCTGTTGAAAATGAGAAGGGTATCGTTTTCTTTTTTGTTGTTAATTAAGAGGGAAAATATACTTATTAATATTTAATTATCTAATAAATATTATTTTTATTTTTAAATGATGATTTTTATTGTTTATATATAAAAAATAACTAACGATTAAAATGTAATGGATTACACCAAGAAAGGTATCAATAGCTTGCTTTTACACTGTAATATTACAATCAATAGAATGACCCTTGAAAAGGGTTCTTCTTGATTCTGATCTTGGGTAGAATTAACAAAAAAGGATAACTGAGAATAATATGTATAATTTAACCCAATTGTCAGATAGCGAAAGAATGCGGATCGAATTAGATAAGCAAGCATCTTACACTGTTTGGAAAGTAAAAAATGGCAAAGTAGGGTATGAAGCTTTTGCGGTATTAACCAACAATATTGAAGATGATGATGAGCGTGATTTTTGCCAGCAAGCAATTACGAAATATAAAACCTTAATGGGTGTCAATTAGTTCATCTTATGACTCTGTTTAATCATAAGTATCAAAATGAGCATTTATAGAGTGGCTTTATGAATAAAATAGTGACTCTTGCTTATGGTGCGTAATTTTTGATTGATTTCATTAGTACAGTATTATTATTGTACTAATCGTGGCTTAAATAGAGATTATTATTCTGATATTGCGTATTATGTGTACAGAAGTTAATCTAATGGTGATAAATCGTGAAAACAACTGAATTTTCTGCTCTTGATAACGACAATGATAACCATGAAATGTCGTTTTCACTACATGCAGAAAAGCGTTCTGGGCATAATGCGCGACCAGCGAATACCCCTGATTTTAGTCAACCAGCATCTCGTTCTGATGCTGTTGATAATAGGATAGTGACAGATACTATGACAAAGCCACGTTCTAAACGTTTAACTGATTGCCCAGCTTGTGATGGTATTGTGTCTCGTCGTGCTCATTTTTGCCCTCACTGCGGAGAACCCGATCCTTCGCGCCATATGCAACGAACACAATGGGTTTCCCGTATTATATGGACGATAATTATTGTAGCCGCCGCTTGGTATGCTTATACGTCCTTAGTGCCACTTATTGTTGATCGCCTTAAAGGGTGATCTAACCACGAATCAATGGTTAAGTAATAACCCTAATAGTTGAATAATCAATTATTGGGGTTTTTTTATGGATATTTATTGTGCTTTTTGCATACCACGGGTTTGATTCATCGTACGAGATCCCGCAGTACCATAGCTGTTAATGTCATAACGATTAGGAGAATAACCGATACGTGCGCGATAACGACGATCAAGTGAATATAAGTTAATATTGTGATTTTCAATAAGTTGTTTGATTACCACATTTATTTCTTTTTGTGGTGTATTTTGTTCTCTAAGGTAGTAATAGAGGTTCTCTGCGCGTTGTTGATTCATTGTGCCCTCCAATAGGAAAGATTTGCCAATAAGCAATTAGGAATACACAGGAAAGTTGATTGAATAACAGCAATGGTGTTGATGTTATATGGCACAGATTATAATCAATATTGAATAAATGATAATCGAATAAATACTTAAATGACTTTTA
This sequence comes from Photobacterium toruni, assembly GCF_024529955.1. Classification (NCBI taxonomy): domain Bacteria; kingdom Pseudomonadati; phylum Pseudomonadota; class Gammaproteobacteria; order Vibrionales; family Vibrionaceae; genus Photobacterium; species Photobacterium toruni. The sequence continues at coordinate 616,089 of NZ_AP024855.1, read as the reverse complement.
CTAAACCGTAATAATTATTGATTATTTTAGTTGCTAAATGTGTCGATTTAACCAACAATAAAACAACGTTCGAAATGGTAAGAGAATTCATATGTTGAAACAAAATGGCAAAATTTTTGCTGTGAGTATTGGGGTTGGATGCTTAGTGTTACCGTGGTTGCCATTGTTAATTGGTCAATATTCATTGGTGGCGATAGTAAAAGATGCTGCTGGTGGGATTGCATTTACATTGGCTTGGGGGGCAGGTTTACCAGCAGTAGCCAGTTATGGGGTAGCGATAATCATTTTATTAGCACCAATGTTTACAACTTTTTATATTATGCAGCGAATATTAAGAACAATAGCGAACAATAAAAAATTAGGACAAAGACAAAAACAAGAAGACCACAGGTGATCTTCTTGTTATAAATTAGCGCCGAATAAGCGTGATCTTATTTATTATGCACCTTCGAAATGGTAAGTCATATCTGTGGTGTATGTCATTTTAGTAAATAATGTATTGGTCAATTGCTCGGTTAAAGCTAATGCATCAGCGACGGTGGTTTTTTCAAACTCATTGATTAACGCTTGTGCTTTTTTAGGTTGGTGTTTATAAATTTTAAGGTAATTTTTTTCAAGTTCACGCTGTTTTGATGCCGTTTGGACTTCAAACTTATGGTAAGCCGTTTGCACGATTGGAGAGAATACTTTCCAGTTAGTCATTGCAAGTGTTTGCAATTTACGGAAAGCCCAGTTAGCAGATGCACTATCGGCTTTATTTGTACCAATAGTTAATGCATGCGGTACTTCTGTCATGCCTTGGTAATAAGGTAAGTAAACGCCAAGTGCTGTCATACCGTATGAAATGTACGCTACATCACCAATAGCGGTTGGTAAATTAGGGCGCACTTGTAAGATGTGTGATTCTTGAGTACGGAATACCGAAATTGGACGGTAAGCTTCTTGAGGATTTTGGGTTGCGTACGGGTTGTGAGATGTTCCCTGGTAATGATTACGCAGACCTTGTTCAACATCAGCAACACTCAGTTTTTTCGTTGGTTTTAGAAAAACAGGGAAAGTTGTGCCTTGGTCTATTTTAGTGGTTAATCCCTGAGTATACATATGTTGCAATGTCCACACGCGTGGATAGTTATAAGTTACATCGTTAGGTGTATCTTGTGAGTAAGCCGTATGGAAGTTAAATGGCTTGCCGGCTTCTGCTTTATATAACCCATGTTGTTCCGCAAAACTGACTAATGTTGGTGATGCCATGTAATTAGGGTTATTTGGTAAATACGTGCTTAAACGCCCCTGGTTGGCAGAGACAAAATATTTATCAGCAGGAATTTTTTCAGCCATCCATTGGTGACCACTACCACTTTCTAAATACCAAATACCAGTATTATCAACAAAAGCGACGCCAAAACCTTCGGCTGCCCCTTGAGTTTCAATGATCTTACCAAGTAACTCTACGCCTTCTTTTGCAGAGTGAATACGCGGTAAAATCACATTTTCAATGGCATCTTCACCAATCCCTGTTTGAGTTACATAAGGATCAACTTTTAGTGCTTTGTCGCCATTATAGATTGTTTCGGTAGCTGTCATTCCCACGCCAGCAGAGTTAAAGCCAACTTCGCCCATACTCTTACCATCGGTATCAAAATCAGACATTGAAGTGTATTGCAGAGCGTCTTTAGCTGCAGGGTAACTAAAATTATTTGCGTTACCATGGAAATCATTCTGCTGCATTTTTTCTGCTGGATGGAACACAAAATGTTTGGCATTAGTGGCTTGGTAATCTTCATTACGGGCAATAATGTAAGAACCATCAGTAGTTGCTTGGTTACCAACAAGAATAGTTGTACAAGCACTTGCTGGGAATGCGATAACAGCGGTTAACGCAGTTGTTATCGCTGATGCTAAAAAGGGTATCTTTTTCATTTTTTTTATCAGTTGATAGAGTAATTGATCAGTTATACGGGGAAAATTGTCTTTATTTTGTGAGGTATGTCACTTTTAAATATTCTTAGTTGGTATAATTATTTTTCAGTTTTATCATTTATTCTACGATTTTTAAGATAAATACGAGCATATTTATAGTGATAAGTTGTGATGTTATTACTCGGGATTGATCCATTAATCAGGTATTATAAAAAAGAAAATTTATATTAAATATCATTGATATAATGTCACCACTATAACAATAAGAGGACAAAGATAAGCTATGAACAATAAAACACTTATTATCAGTGTATTTACCTCGCTATTATTATCGACCTCAGCGCAAGCTGCTGAACCTTTTGTATTACAACCTGTTGCAGATAATAATACGACGACACCGTTAGCTAAATTTGATGATAGTACTCATTATTTTGTTGGTTTAACCGGTGGTAGCAGTGATATCAGCATGACGGCAGGGACTGTTAATGGTAACAATACCACGCTGATCAATCATTTTTCGGCACCTGATGCTGCGGGATTTATTGGTGTTGATCTTGGTTTTTACACTGCTGGTGGATCCGGCCGTATTTATTATAGCTGGCAAAAAATAAGTACTCAGTCTGATTTAGATGGCATGAAAGCCATTGATACTGATGTGACTTTACACCTTTTAAATGCAGATTATTTTTTCCGTGCAGGTAAAGCAATTAATCCATTTATCGGTGCTCATGTAGGTTACATGACGGCAGATCTAAAAGGTCAGAATTATGGCTCACATAGTCAATCGGGACAGGTTCTTGGTATTCAAGCTGGTGTTGCTTGGCGAATTTCGAACCATATCTCGGCTGAAATAGGAATGCGTAATACTGCCACTCAAGGTGAAGATATTAAGCCATGGTCTTCTAATAAAGCGGCGTCACAAATAAAAAGTGTGCTAGCGGGTTATGCTTCATTGAATTACCGTTTCTAAGGCCTGATTTTTATGTTCCAGTGTGGTGATCGCAATAATATTGGTGTGTTATTGCGGCACTGGAACATTTTATTAAGAGGCAAGAGAACTGAAGGTTTACTCGCCCGTTTAGCCGCGTATAATGCATTTCCCTAGTAAACGACAACCATTATCAATAAAGGACTTCACCTTGAAGCTATTCGTTAGAGACCTCACTGTAATTGACGCATCTTACTTATGTCCACAACGAGGAATGGTGGGTGAAAGCTGGATCCTTGATGTGGTGATGTCGGGTGAGTTGAATGAAATGAGCATGGTGCTTGATTTCAGCCGCGTAAAAAAACAAATTAAACAACTCGTTGATCAATATGTTGATCATCGATTATTGATTCCTTCAGCTTCAGTCGCCATTCAAACCGCTGTAACGAAAGAAAATTACATGACGGTTGATTTGGTCAGTGAACAACACGCTATTCATTTGCACAGCCCAGAGCAAGCTTTTTGTTTTATTGATACTGATGCAATCACTATTGAAAGTGTGACGGAGTATGTGCAGCAACTATTGTTGGGGCATTTACCGAGCAATGTACAAGGATTAGAAATCACCTTACGTCACGAGAAGATTGATGGCGCGTTTTATCATTACAGTCATGGTTTGAAAAAACATGATGGTAACTGCCAGCGTATTGCTCATGGTCACCGTTCACCGGTAGAGTTAGTGGTTAATGGTCAACGCAATGCTGATTTAGAGCAGCAGTGGGCGCAACGTTGGCATGATATTTACCTAGGATCACAAGAAGATGTGATCAGTGTCAGTGAGTTAAATTTAAGTACAGTCGCGGCAAATATCAATGATGAAACCCATTACGGTTTTCGTTATACCGCGCCACAAGGTGAATTTGAATTAGCGATTGCAAAATCAGTGACAGAAATTTTAGCAACGGATACTACAGTTGAATTACTTGCAAGTTACATTGCCGAGCAAATAAAACCGCAATTAGCAGCAACTGATCAGCTGGATGTTTTTGCTTATGAAGGTGTTGGTAAAGGCGCAATGGTAACGTTAGGTTAATCATAGCCTTAGCAATTTGTAATTGATTCAGCGACAAAAAATAAGCTCAGCCTGATATTTATTTATAAAAATATCAGCTTGGGCTTTTTTTTGGTTAAAATTCCATCAAAAAATTGTTAATAGTGAGAGCCTTAGCACTAAATCTACCTTATATCACTTAATCATCAGTTATTTGTGCGTAAACTTAATAATAAATGTCATATATGAGAGGGATCGATTATGTCTTTAGCGCCTCTAACCAGTGACAAGCTGTATCGAGTTGCAGCTCTAAACGGATTGAGTGATGCGTGTAAGTCTACTAAACACCTTACACCATTAGATGAAATAGTAGGACAGGAACGGGCTCAACATGCGGTTGAGTTTGCGATGTCGATAAAAGAAAAAGGCTATAATATTTATGCCATCGGTCGAAATGGTTTAGGCAAACGAACGATGGTGATGCGTTATCTAAATCGGCATGAACCTAATGGTAATAGCCATACATTGCATGATTGGTGCTATGTATCTAATTTTGATGATACGCGCTGCCCGAAAGTATTAAAACTACCGGCAGGGGAAGGTTGTAGCTTTAAAAAAGATATTGAAAATTTAATGAAACGGTTAGTAAAAGCGTTTCCTCTAGCATTTGATAATGAACTTTATTATTCACGCGCTGAAAAATTAAAATCAGCATTGGCTTCAAAACAAGAAGCAACCTTAAAGTCATTAACGAAAAGTGCAGAAGAGCGCGGTATTAGCGTTTCAATTACCACGCAGGGTGATTATCAACTTGTTGCGATGAACGGTAAAGAGCCACACAGTGAAGATAGTTTTGCAGCCTTATCAGCAGATGATCAACAGACGTTTGAAAATACTATCAATGAGTTAGAGGTTGAACTGCGTGGTATCGTACGTAAGCTCACTGAATGGGAAGAGCAATATTCAGATAAGCAACAAAAGCTTGATGAAAATATTGCTCAAGAAGTTGTTGGCCATTGCATTAAAGATCTGCAACTAAAATATAAAAAAGTCGCTGATGTAAAAGCATATTTGGCTGATATGTATGCGGATATCCTAGATCATATTGATATCTTTTTAGAAGAAAACGAAGAACAAGTGGCACTCGCTTATGCATCTTTAGATAAAAAAATGCCACGTCGTTATCAAGTTAATGTCTTAGTACATCAATGTGATACTCGTAAATTTCCGGTCGAGGTTGAAGAGAGCCCTAGTTATCATTCTATCTTTGGTTATGTTGAAAATGCCACTTATAAAGGTACAGTGTTTACTGACTTTTCATTAATTCGAGCAGGTAGTCTTCATCGTGCCAATGGCGGGGTATTGATGATGGACGCGGTGAAAGTGCTTGAGCGCCCGTATGTTTGGGATGGCCTTAAACGTGCCTTACGCGCACAAAAGCTAAATTTAAGCTCACTTGAACGAGAAGTGACACTATCAGGTACGATTTCATTAGAGCCTGAAGCTATTCCTTTGAATGTAAAAATCATTCTGTTTGGTGATTATCAAACGTATCAATTATTACAACATTATGATCCTGAATTTAAGGAACTATTTCGAGTAACGGCTGATTTTGAAGATGATATGCCGCGTAATGATACTTCAGAAGAGCATTATGCCCGTTTCATTGCCAGCATCGTGCATGATAACGATATGCTCCATTGTGATCGCAAGGCAATTGCTCGTATTATTGAATACAGTTCACGCCAAGCCGATGATCAAAACAAGTTATCGCTACACTCGGCAGATATTGCGAACTTATTGCGTGAAACAAATTACGTTGCGCGTGCATCTAATGCCACTATGATTCGTAGCAGCCATGTTGAACAGGCAATGCTAAACCAAGAGCTACGCGTCAGTCGTTTAAAAGATCATGTGATGCAAAGTTTTGTGACAGGAGCAACGTTGTTAGATGTTCATTCTCATGCTGTAGGGCAAGTGAATGCGTTATCGGTGATTGCGACTTCTGATTATCAGTTTGGCGCTCCGAGCCGTATTACAGCAACAACAGCTTATGGCAGTGGTGAAGTATTTGATATTGAGCGTAGTGCTGAATTAGGCGGTAATATCCATTCAAAAGGGGTGATGATTCTATCTGCGTATTTAGCCTCCGTATTTGGAAAAACAGCCAAAATTCCGTTAACAACCCATCTGACCTTTGAGCAATCCTATGGTGGTGTTGATGGTGATAGTGCATCGATGGCGGAAGTGTGTGCGATTGTGTCTGCTTTTTCAGGATTACCATTACGGCAAGATATTGCGATCACCGGCTCAATGAATCAATTTGGTGAAGCGCAGCCCATTGGTGGTGTGAATCAGAAAATTGAAGGCTTCTTTGATGTGTGTGGTATCAAAGGTCGAACAGCTGGGCAAGGGGTGATTATTCCCGAATCTAATGTACATAATTTAATGCTACGCAAAGACATTGTTGAAGCTGTTGAAAAAGGTGAGTTTACTATTTGGGCAATAAATCATGTTTCACAAGCGATTGAGATATTTACGGGTAATGCGGTAGGTGTAGAAGCTGAACAAGGTTTTTACCCATCAAATACTGTCTTTGGTTTAGTGCAAAGTAAACTTAATGCTTTGCGTCGATAGTGAGCTAATAGTAAAGATGAATATGAAGGTAATGTTTTTTAAATGACATATTTTAAGCCGACTAGCAAATAGTTGGCTTTTTCTTATCTTTAAATGCTAAATAACAGATATAAAAAATGCCGGCCTTAGCCAGCATTTTTTTTCATTTATCAATAAAGATAAATTATAGAGCTACAACGTTTGCAGCTTGAAGACCTTTTTGGCCTTGCTCTACTTCAAAAGACACTTTTTGGCCTTCAGCAAGAGTTTTGAAACCTTCAGAAGCGATAGCACGGAAGTGAACGAATACGTCAGCACCGCCGTTGTCTTGAGTAATGAAACCAAAACCTTTCTCTTCGTTAAACCATTTTACTAGACCAGTTGTTTTGTTAGACATGAGATGTCCCTTATTAGTTGAGATTAATTAACCGCTAAAATGCGATGTGCTACGTGGTTAAATTATTAATGTTACTGCCAATACAAGGGAAACACAGAGATACAAAACGAAACCGTCACTGTAGCTTTTAGTTTAACTGTTACTTGGTGTTGCATTTAATAACTCTTAAACAACAGAGCGAGACGGATAATAGCAGCTGTGTTGCTGATGTACACTTATTTTTATGTTTTTTTGGAAAAAAGTTACTTATTTGTAGTAAAAATAATAAATATCTTTTTGATTTATTGGGTGATTTTGGTTTTTGTATTTAGCTTGATGGTTAAATATGGCACTATTACTTAGAGTATTCATAATCGTTCGTGCTTATGAGGTATACAAATAGTATATTAATACAAGAAATGAACGTGAACAGAGGAAGCAATAATGACTCATGAAACTAAAACAATGGAAGTACCTATTGCTATCGCAGAAAGAGTGCAGGCATTAATTGACGGCTTTAAAGCAAAAGAAATATTTAAGGCTGAACGTAAGGCGATAGTTAATAATTTTCTTGCGATGGATGGTCTTAGTTGTGAAATGGCGGTATACAGTTTACCGCAGAGTGAATTACTTGATACGCTTCGGTTTGTCTATGAATTATCGGGTACAAACAGTAAATTCATCACAAATATTCTGATCCAGTCGCGAGAAAATCCAAAGAAAGTACTGTCTGATGCTCAGAGAACAGCGGCTAAGAGTTTGTTATTTAATCTAATTAATGATCCATCTGTTGTTTCAGCAATGAAAGAGATCTAATCGCATTATATTAGATAGAGATGATGAAAAACCTGCATTTACGTTCTATGATAATTAATCACGAGCATGATTAATAAATAGTCTGTTTAGATGCGGGTTTTTATTTAGTGCTTAGCTGTTTACTGAAAACTTACTTCCGTATTGTCAATAATCGTTGATGAACAGGCAAGAACATAGCCTTGTTCAATATCCTCAGCTGTTAATGTCATATTACTGGTTGAGCTAACGCTGTTGGGTGTCACTTTACAGCGACATGAACCACAAACACCACTACGACAAGCAACAAGAATTGGTAAATTAGCATTCTCAAGTGTTGTTGCTAAATTGTCCCCATGATTAACCGTTAATGTTTGGCTAAAAGCTGGAATATCAACATTTACTGTTTTCGTTACTTCTTCTGCTACAGGCGCTATCGTTGGCGTAAAACTTTCTTGAAAGAATTGTGCCATATTAAAATTAAGCTGCTGTAAATAATGACTTACATCCTCCATAAAGCCTTCCGGACCGCATAAATAGACAGTTCGCTGATGGAGATTTGGTGTTAATTGTTCAAGCCACTGTTGATTTAAACGTCCTTGATGGAATTCAGTATCAGCTTTATCTTTTAATAATAACTGTAAGTTAAAATTACTGTGCTCACTATTTAGTTGTACTAATTGCTCAAAAAACAGTGTTTGTGAAGGACTTTTCGCAACATGAATAAAGCAAATATCAATGTTTGCGTTATGCTCAAGCCAATATTTAGCCATCGAATAGACAGGTGTGATACCGCAACCAGCACTGATCAACAGTACACTTTGGTTTTCAGGTGGGTGATCAATACAATTAAACTCACCCGTTGGTTTTAATAATTGTACGTTATCGCCAATCGTTAGTGTGTTTACGAGGTAGGTTGAAACTTTGCCACCATCGACCCGCTTAATGGTTAATTGCAGTGTAGAACGGTGTGGTATTGAACTAATGGAATAGGCACGAAAGAGTAATTTGTTATCGATACGTATACCTAAACTAACAAATTGCCCTGGTTTGAAATCAATAGATTCAGTATTAACCTGTGGCTGTAATTCGATGGTTACAGTGTCTGGTGTTTGTTGCCACTTATTGATACAAACAAATGTTTCGGGTTGGTGATTGTGCCATTTTTCTAACATTATCATACCTATAAAAAACGAGATGAATAAATAAAGCCTCTGCTATTTAAATAAATAGCAGAGGCAATAATATTATGTGCTTGAGATTACGCGCCTAAGATAGTTTTAAGATCTTCCTCTGGCGTTGAGATTGGACGCATATCGAATTTTTCAGCAATAATTGCCAGTAGATTATCAGTTAAAAATGCAGGAGCTGTTGGACCTGTGTAGATACCTTTGACACCCAATGCAAATAAGGTCAATAAGATCACAATCGCTTTTTGTTCAAACCAAGATAATACTAACGTTAGTGGTAACTCGTTGATACCACAATCAAACTCTTTCGCTAATGCGAGTGCTAATTGAATAGCAGAATAAGCATCATTACATTGGCCTACATCGAGTAAACGAGGAATGCCATTAATATCGCCAAAGTTATTTTTATTAAAGCGATATTTACCACAAGCTAAGGTTAAGATTACTGAGTCTTGAGGGACTTGTGCTGCAAAATCAGTGTAGTAACTGCGTTCTGCTTTATCACCATCACAACCACCAACAAGGAAGAAGTGGCCGATATTACCTTGTTTAACTTGATCGATAACAGCAGGTGCGGCTGCCATTAATGCATTACGACCAAAACCGATAGTGATCATATGTTCGATTTCTGTGTGCTTAAAGCCATCTAGTGCTAATGCACAATCAATAACTTGAGCAAAATCATCACCATCAATGTGCGCGACACCAGGCCATGCTACGATGCTGCGTGTAAAGATACGATCTGCATATTGACCTACATTTGGGTTAATTAAGCAGTTTGATGTCATTACGATTGCGCCAGGGAAATTCGCAAATTCAAGCTGCTGATTCTGCCAAGCACTACCATAGTTACCCACTAAGTGAGGATATTTTTTGAGTTCTGGGTAGCTGTGAGCTGGTAACATTTCACCATTGGTGTAAACATTAATACCCTTGCCTTCAGTTTGTTGTAGAATTTTTTCAAGATCATGCAAATCATGACCTGATACTAAAATACATTTGCCCTGAATTGGCTTAACGTTAACTTGGCTTGGTACGGGATGACCAAAAGTATTGGTTTCGCCTAAATCAAGCATCTCCATTACTTTGTAGTTCATTAGACCAATTTCCATTGAACACTCAAGTAATGCATTAAGATCAGTAGGATCTGTGCCTAACCAACCCATGATGTGATGGTATTGTGCATAAATAGCGTTATCTGTTTGTTCTAATACTCGCGCATGCTCCATATAAGCTGCAGCGCCTTTTAGACCATATAAGCATAATAAGCGTAAACCAATCACATCTTCACTGATCGTTTCATAACCGCGGTTAACTGCAACCTGTGGTGCTAATGCCAAGATAGCGTCAATGTTATCTGGTAATTCAAATTCAGCCACTGCCGGTAGGGTAGGTAATGGTTGTTGTGCAAGAGTCATTGCTGCTGTTACGGCTTGTGTTAAACGTGCCTTATAACTCGCTGCAAGATTTGTTAGTGCTAGAATGCGATCACGATCAAAGTTAACATTGGTTAGCGTTGAAAAGAATGCACGCGGTGCCCAATGGTTAATTTCGTCATCAACAATATCAAACGTCTGCGCAAGATCTGCCCAGTATGATACTCCCTGTAAGGTATAAACTAACACATCTTGTAGATCTGAAATTTCAGCAGTTTTACCACACATACCTGCGGCGTAAGAACAGCCCTTTTTGATCGGTGTTTCTATTGTCTGTTCACATTGAATACAAAACATGAAAAAGCTCCAGCGTTTGATTATTTAATTATAAATATGATCTAATCACTACTTAGCATTAACTGTGCCAGTTTTTATATTGTTGTTTTTATTGAGTTTATTTTATTTTGTATTTGTGCGTGTTGTTATAAAGACATCATTGTTGTTGTGTATATGACATCATTAGTTCAGTATTGATACTATTTGATCCCCAGTTTTTTTCCCATACGATAAAGATTTCCACGATCCATTTGCAGAAACTCAGCTGATTTTGCCCAATTTTTATGTTTTTTTTCAAGTATGTGCTCAATGAGTTGTTTTTGATACTCTTCGACTAATTGGCGCATTGGTTGTGATTGTTCAGGGAAAAACCTTGATGTGTTTTTTACATCACCACCAAGGGGGAGATCAAAATATTGACCTGTAATTGTTGTTTGTTCCTCTTGAATGGCCCGTAATGCTGCACGTGTAAGTGTATGTTCTAATTCACGAATATTACCTGGCCATGACTTAGCTTCAAGCATGCTTAATACTTTGGGATGAATATGTAGATTAGGAATATTAAATTGATGGCGCACTTTTTCAAGTAAATAACCTGCTAATACAGGAATATCATCATGACGTTCACGCAGGGAAGGCACAAAGATAGGGAAGACATTAAGGCGGTGATATAAATCTGCACGAAAATGACCAAGCTCGACTTCGGCCTCTAATTGACGGTTGGTTGCTGCGATAATGCGAACATTAACATGTAAATGTTGGTCACTGCCGACACGTTGCAGTTCTCCTTGTTGGATCACGCGTAATAATTTTGCTTGTAAAAGTAGCGGTAATTCGCCAATTTCATCTAAAAAGAGCGTTCCTCCATCTGCTAACTCAAATTTACCTGCTCGATGGCTGTTTGCGCCAGTGAATGCGCCTTTTACATGACCAAACAGCTCACTTTCGGCTAATCCTTCTGGTAGTGCTGCACAGTTAACATAAATCATTGGTGTATCTGCGCGTGCAGATTGAGCATGAATTTCATGAGCAACGAGTTCTTTACCTGTACCCGTTTCACCACTGATCAATACTGCATAGTTAGATTTTGCGACAGTGGCAATATTGGTGCGTAATCGCTGCATTACAGGGCTAATCCCTACCATTTCCCCTTGTTGTGATCGGGCTTGTTGAATCAAAGTATCCGTGAGTGATTTTTGTTTTTTATTTTGATCTTTAAGAGCATTAAATTGAGCTATGTTACGTAGTGTTGCCGCCGCTAAAGCAGCAAACATTTCAATAGCAACAGTTTCAATATCATCAAATGCGCCAACAGTGAGTGAATCTAATGTCAATACACCAACTAATTGGCCTTCTACATAGAGGCTGCAGCCTAAGCAATCATGAATATCAATAGTTTGTTGTTCGTTCAGTAAAATACCATCAAAGGGATCGGGTAAAGCGCTATCAGCATCAAAACGTACTGGTTGCTTACTGGCCATAATGGCTTCTAAGCGAGGATGAGCTTGAGGATAAAAACGACGACCTAATACAGCAGGAGATAAACCTTTAACTGCAACAGGCGTTAATAAACCTTGTTTGTCCAATATAAATAAGGCACTGGCATCACAAGGAAAAACTTGATCGATACCATCAATTAAATGTTGATAATGTTGATCACTGGCGAGGTTAGCACTGAGGTTAAGGGCAATGTTGAGTAGTACATTATCGAGTTTGGAATTCATAATAACCTCGTAGAAATAGGATTATTTTATAACAGATGAAATTGATGTCTTTATTACATCATAGTAAGGCGAGGGTTCATTGTTTTCAAATAAAAAAAAGATGGACTTAGCATCCATCTTTTTAACGTTACATATTTTCTTCTCTTAACAATTTATTGCGCTTGCCAAATTCGTTGACATTCAGCACTTCCATTAGCGGCGATTGGTTTTTCAAATAACCATTGTAGTGGCGCTATTATTGGGCTTGTCGTAAAGCGTATAGATGTTTCAAAAATGGCCGATAAGGGTATTTCAAGGTTGAATTTCTCAAAAGTACCATGCACTTCAACCGGGGTTTGAAGGCTAAAGATCTGTGCTTTTTTAGATCGTGGCGATAAGTATAAGTTAAAGTCACGTTTTTTATAACTAGCGTCAAATGCGCCATGAACTTGAATACGTGAGGTATCAAGTAATAAATCACGTTGCTTTATATTGCCATTATGTACATTAAAACCACCTGCGACACAGTTAAGTACCGAATTATCTTTAGTGGTAAATGTGGGTAACACCGCATCGGCCAAGCTAACAGCCCAAAGATCAATAAGGTTCGCTTGGTAAGCTTTAGGCCATGCTGCAAACCCAATAAACCCATTGGCATTATTCATTAAGCTTTCAGGGGTGTTGGCAATACTGCTTAAGTCAAATTTAGCACTGATTTTACCATGCATCTTTGTCGTTGGATCAAGACGACGGGCGATAATGCCATAATCAAAATTCTTCACTAGTCCATTGAGTTTGATGGCAAATTTGTCGCCTTTAGGTACTACTGAGCCGTCAATATTAATATCTCCACCAGGTAACTGAATGTGTAACGGTTTCAGTGTTAATAAGCCATTTTTTAACGTCCAATCTAATTTACCCGCACCTAACCAATCTTTACCTGAACGCACATTACTGACATTGAGTTTAAAATCAGCATTGAATAAATTTAATCCTTGTGGGCTAATGGCGTCGACAGGTTGTTGTTTAGAGACAATAACGGGCTTTGATTTTTTGTCTTCTGGTAGCCATGCTTGCCAGTTTTTAAGTTTGAAATCATTAATCTGAATAAACGGTGCATTTAATACCAGCTTTATATCAGGGCGATTGTGACCATCACCTTTTAGTGGAGGTAAAAAATCACCATAGCCTTTAAGGGTACTGCTGCCAACCTTGATTAGCATGTCACGCAGATGGTAGCCGACATTATTCATTGATAATGATGCGGCGATTTTTACTGGGCCATAAGGTGGTAATTTTATACCTGTAAACTCATTAAAGCGGTTTAAGTTAGGTGTCGTTGCTTCAAAGGTTAGATTGAGTTTTTTAGGATCAATCGGTAACACAACTTGTGATTGAGCATTAAATTTGATGTCGCCAACACTCGCATTCAATGCGATGGGAATGGATGTACGACCATCATTGGCTTGTTTCAAAGAGATGGAATCTAGTGTGATTGCGACGGGCTTATTAGCGGCTTGCCCATCAAGGGTAAGGTGGGTTGCTGTATTTGGCCCTGTAATAAAGTGGCCTTGATTTAATGCAATATTAAAGGCTTTACCAGTGTAACTATCAGAGAGTTTTAATTTACCGCCATTGAGTTGAGCATCAATTTTTGCCTGCTCCATTAACTCTAGCAGTGTTCGACCTGATAATGAAACGGCAAGTTTGGCGCTATCTAAGCTCATACCAAGATTATTGACGATATTAAATTGCTGTAAAATACGCCCTATATTGGGTTTGTTTACCGCTAAATGTAGTTGTGAATTAATGGTTTGATTATTAATATCAAACGCAATATCACCGTTATAAATACTGCCAGCATAACGAGCGCTAAATGGTGATGTGCTGAGTTTGCCGTTTCGCACTTTGCCTTTAAATGCCATATCATCGACTTGTTGTTGCGCCCACAGCATTTTATTAACATGTAAATTCACATCAGCATCGGCAATGACAATTTTATTGCTTAAAATGGGTACATCAAGATTAACCCCTTGAGTTGGTACGGTTTGTTCGACTTTAGGTAAGCTTGTTTTATTAATAAATTGGCTTAATTGAGTAAAATCAAGCGTACTGAATTGGCTATTTAATTTCAAAAATGGCTGATCGTGTAATAGTTGCCATTGTAAATTTAACTTCCCCTGACTGTTAAGTAGCGTGATATCTGGAATATCAAGATCGAGCCATTGACCATTATTGGTGAGTTTACCTTTGAAATTAAGTTTACCGTGGATGGTTTTGCGAGTACCAAGCCATGGGCTTAGTTTTCCTGCGTCATTACTGTGAACGCTAACATCAAACCAACTACCTTGCTGCCAGTGGGTGTTAATTAACTTTCCCTGTGCTTTTATATCCAATACGGGGCTTGAAAAATGCAGTGATGGTGACCAATCTCGATGATTAATAATATCAGCTAATGTTCCCGCTTTGGCTGCAATATTAACCGGAATATCCATTATTTTACCGCTAATATTTGAGCTAAACGGTTGTTCCATTCCCGAGTGTAACTGTGCTTTATCAATAGCAAATGAGGCTTTGGCCCCCCAGTTTACATTGGCATGATTAATAGAAAGTCCAAGCTGACTGTTATCCAGCCACTGTTGCAGTTTAGTGCCTTCTGTTGTCAATTGCAGCTGGGCATTTTTAAGGTGACCGGTTGCGTTAGGTAAGCCTGAAATCCAACCCGCCATTTCGCCTAATGATGAATTTTTAGCACCTAAAGTAACATCAACCTTTGAGGTCCATTGTGTTGCATCAATGCGGGCATTACCCGTGAATGGAACATTTGCAATATTGGCAGCCATTGGTGCTGATAATTTACCATTTTCACCATTAATCTTAAGTGAAATCGAATTAACAGGCGTACCTAAGCCTTTAATAGTGCCAATGGTTAAGCCAAAGTGAGTTTGAGTTTTCACTAGCCATTGATTAAGTGCTTTTTGTAGTGGTGATTGTTGTGGTGCAGTAGCATACATCATCCCCCGCATCATTTGTGGTTGCGGTTGTAGCCATGGACGAAGGTCGATAACGGGAATATCTAATTTACCTTCAATAATATTTAAGTGCTGCATATTTTGAGCAAAACGAACATTGATGTGGCCATTTGCCGTCGTAATAGGACTACGCACTTGAATATCATTAAATGCAAATCCCTTATTGGATGCTATGAGTTCTGTTGTGAGTGAAAGGGGGGCTACATGTTGTAAATCAAGATCGAGTAGATTTGAAATTTGGCTAGTATTTTTCCAATGTAAACTGATATTAGCTGTCGAGTTATCACTGCTACTAAACGGTGTAATGTTGGCGTCAACATCTAATTCAGCACCAGCAAAGCTGCCTTTTGCAAATAATTGACCATGTTGATTATTAATCAGTTTTTGTAAATCGCCAGTCAATGAAAGATTGTATTCACTGCCCATCGCGTCACCTTTTGTCACTAATAACCATTTATCAGGTTTTGTTAGTGCCAAGTGATCAAGATAACCGCTGTAATAAGCGCCTTTTGTTTGGTCTTCATAATTCACTCGAATTTTATTTGCGGTGATATTGTTACTTAATACTAATTTAAAAGCTGATGATATTGCTGACGGTTTTGATGTTGTTGATGGTTGAGTGAATACCCAGTTTTCTTTACCTTGTTGATCTCGTAGTAAATTTAATGAGATATCGTTAAGGTCAAGATAATCAATCTTAAGGGTGTTTTGTAATAATGGTAATACTGACACTTTGGCCGCAATGTAACCCGATTTTAACATGGGTTGC